>NZ_JBYCKU010000065.1:0-36251 GCF_057473545.1 Acidithiobacillus sp. TH-A67 | reverse complement strand
ACGGGATGCTGAAGAAGGGCTACGGCAGTCCTTTCTGCTATCAGTGTCAACGGCAATTGAAAACTGACCCCCTCCGTCACAGGGAAGAAGTTCTTCGCTTTCCTCATAGCAGAGCGGTTTCCAGGCGTGCCTTCCTGGTCTCCCAGTCAGGCATCACTTGCCCCAGCAGGCGGTAGAACTCGGCGTCGTGGTCCCTGTGCTTCAGGTGGCAGAGTTCATGGACCACTACGTATTCAATACAGGCACGAGGGGCGCGGATAAGGTTGGCATTCAGGGTCATGGTCCCTGCTGGCGACAGGCTTCCCCAACGTGATTGCATCGCCCGGACTATCACTCGCGGTGGCTGGTGGCCCTTGAAGCGGGGCAGCGCCTGATTCAATACTTCCTTGAAGACGGCCCTGGCGTGGTCCAGATACCAGCGCCAGAGCAGGGCGTTGACTCGCTCGGGGGTGGCTTTGCCTGGCATGGTCACCACGAGATGGCCGCGACTCATCCGTACGGATGGAGGCTCCCCGGAAACCAGCTTCAGGCGGTATTGCCTGCCCAGGTAGAGATGGGTTTCGCCGCTCACATATTGGCGCTGGGGTGTACGTGGGCTGTAGCGCTGGAAGTTCGCCAGTTGGCGGCTTATCCAGCCGGCACGTTTCCGCACTCGTTGGGCGATGACCTCTTCCGCGCAGTCCATCGGTGCCCGCACCACGACGCGCTGGTCGGGGTGGACCTCGATGCCCAGCGTGCGGCGTGTCGAAACCCATTGCACCTGGTAGTGAATCGTCTCAGGGCCGTAGGTGAGCTCGTAGTCCATGGTTTTCACGATGGCATCCGGTGGCGCGCCAGCTGCATGGTGCGGTCGATGATCTCGTCCATTTCTTCCGTGCTCAGGGGTATATCGTTCTCCCCCTTGATGACGTCATAGAGGTAATCGTCGATGTCGTTCATCGTCCGGCGCTGGGCGTCCAGGTTGTCCCAGAAGCCCACCACACGGTTGCGCTCGACGATGGACCAGATGCTCACTGCCGCCTCGGCTGCGGAGGTCTTGGCCTGGTCCCGGTCGGCAATGAGGCCGGTGAAGTAAGGCACCAGCATGCCAAAGCAGGCGACGGCGTGGTCGTTGCCGCGCAAAACGGCGGGGATGTCGTCGCCCTTCCGGTGGACCACCGATTCCTTGATCTCACTGACCCGCTTCAGATACTCCAGGTCTGAAATGCGCCCGGCCCGGTAATCGTCGATGGCTTGCTGGATGAGCTTGGAAAACTTCTCGTAGAAGGCGGGGTCCTCCTCCAGGCGTTCGCTAATGGCGCGCTTGGTGGCGTGGGCGATGATGTCCGCCTTGGCGGCGGTCGGCTTGCCCTGCGCCTGCTCTTCCACGACTTGCTGGAAGGCATCCGCGTCGAAGATGTTTACCGGCTCGTTGAGCTTCAGCACCTCATTGGCCGAGATATGGGTGTCGAGCAGCTTCTGTATCTTCGGCTCGTAGTCCCGGTAGTCGATGGACTCGGCGTAGCGCAGCTTCACGGCAGCCTTCAGGTTGGTGAAGTGCTTCAGGTCAGCCTTGTATGCCTTGATACGGCCCTCGGGCGTGCCGGTGATGAAGGACTCGGACGACATGGCAATGGCCAGGGTCTTGGCGAAATCGGACAGCCGCCCGTAGAAGTTCTCGCGCACCTTCGCGTCGGCGAGAAACTGCTCGAAGGCTTCCTCGTCCTGCTGGTTCTCGACGGTCTTGAACACGTCCCTCAAGTCTGCATGGCGTTGCGGCAGCTGTCGAACTTCCTCGTTGATGCTGGACAACGCGCCGGCCAGGTCGGCTTCCTCGAAGCCCTCGAAGGCACTGTAGGTGGTCAGCGCCTGGTCCAGCTCGCCGAGTATCCCGGCGTAGTCGATGATGTAGCCGAACTCCTTGGGCTTGGCACCTTCGTCATCGTCATAGAGGCGGTTCACCCGGGCAATGGCCTGCAACAGGGCGTGCTCCTTCAGCTTGCGGGTCAGGTACAGCACCGTGTTCCTGGGGGCGTCAAAGCCGGTGAGCAGCTTATCTACTACGATGAGGATTTCCGGGTCACTGCCGAACTTGAAGCCGTTGATGATCTGCTTCTCGTACTCCTCCTGGCCGCCGTAGCGCTTCATCATGCGTTGCCAGAAGGCCACCACCGCATCCGTGGATTCCTCGGCATCCACTTCGTCGAAGCCCTCACGCTCGTCGGGGGCGGAGATGATGACCTCGCTCGCGACCTCGCCAAGCTCGTCCAGGAAGGTCTTGTACTTGAGTGCGGCGGCTTTGGAGGGAGCGACAAGCTGGGCCTTGAAGCCGGTGCCCTGCCAGTTCTGCCGGTAATGCGCGCTGATGTCGAAGGCCCGCATGTAGATGACCTGGTCAGCCTTGTTGAGCATTTCCGCGCGGGCATACTTCTTCTTTAAACATGCCTCTTAACCTTTCTCAGCCAGCAGCCGGACGGGTCTGTGGTCCATACACGCGTTGAGCAGGCGCAAGGGAAGCTCAGCTTCCCAGAAGCGGCGATTGAAGCGATAGACAAACTCATCGAGGTACTCCTGAAGATAGGTGCCGGTGACCCCATGGAACGTGCCCAGCAAGAAAGCCTTGAGATTTCCAATGGCGATGTGGACCCACGGAAGCCACCCGTCTACCTGTTCTGCCTTCGTCACGCGGCCTTCATGCTGCTGGGTTTCTCCCAGTACCCGCAACGCCATCAGGCCGTCTGTGCGAGTTGTTTGCCAGGGAAGCAGACGCCGCTTGGCAAACTGGCGAATGTTCTCCGCAGATACCGATGGGGTTGCCTCTATCGCAATGAATCCGGCCTTTTTGCCGCGGTTTTCTACAGCGACCAGAATGGGCGTCTTCCCCTCTGCCCCGCGTCCGCATTTGCCCCCAGAGCTCCGGCCGCCCACGAAAGCATCGTCCACTTCCACGAGACCGCCCAAGCGATAGATGCTGTCGCGATCGGCCATCGCGCGGCGCATTTTGCGCAGCATCCGATGTGCCGTAATCCAAGACACTCCAATCTGCTTGGACAGTCGCAAGGCCGACAAACCGCCTTTGTCGCAGACCATCAGATAGATGGCCAGAAACCACAGCACCAACGGAACATTGCTGGAATGAAAGAGTGTGCCCGCCGTCACCGAAGTCTGATGCCGGCAGCGCCCGCACTGATAGAGTTTGCGATCCGCGATCCAATGGCCGTGATCATGCCCACATTTCGGGCACTGGAAGCCCTCAGGCCAGCGCTGCTGCTTCAGCGCTTCCATGCAGGCTTCCTCTGTGCCAAAGCGCTCCTGCCACTGCACCAGATTCATCGCTTCCGCCTTCATCTCCAGCCCTCCAATCCTATTCGCACACAAGGAGTTAGAGATGCTTAGCTGAAAATAGTTCAGAGGCATGAATTATGATGACCCGCCTCTTTTCGCATCGTCGCTGTCAGCTCCGTGTGGCCGTCGCCTTCGCCAGCGGCCTCCTGGTGTCCCTGTCGATAGCGTCTGGGCCAGTTTTCGCTATGAGGGCGCGCCACCTGCGAATGGGCAGGACTGGGACCAGGGCAGTACGGTATACCTGCAGAATCCCGCTGATCGGGGAGCCCCGCCGGTATTGCAGAAGCTATTGGCGGCAGGCGCAGGGCCGGGCTTGCAGCAAAGGGGTGCGGGCATCGCCTGGCCTTGCCATGGCAGCGACCAGGGGCCTCTGGATACGCTGCTGTATCGGCTTCTGCCGTCTGGCTGGAAGCTGTACGTGAAGCCGGGAACCGTGCTGACGTTGCCCGCCCAGTATGCGTGTCACGGTAATCCATGGACGACTGAGGTGGACCAGATGTTGCGAAGCCAGGATATGACTGGCACGTTGTGGTGGGGCTACGATGTACTGGCTATTGCACCTGCACAGCAACAGATAGCAAGCGATCCGATGCCTGCGGGGAAAATCCAGCCGGGTGGGCCCATGATTCCCGCACCCGCGGATTCCATCGGGCAGAAAACCGATCCTCTGGCTGTATCGACCGTCCTGCATGGCAGGAAGCCTTTGCCAGAAGACGCCGCGTGTGCTCAGGCCAAGAGGCCTGCGAAGATCACCGCAGCCAGGGAGAAAGCCATCACCGCAGCTCCAGGAACCGAAGAGGTACAAGATGCACCGTTGAGCATTGGTCGTGGTGGCAAGATTGTCGCAGCAGGCTGGGCTGAGCATGTGATCCCGTTGTCGAAAGCCATACACGAACACTGGCGCCTGGCGCTGCCAGCCCATCCGACCGCAAGGCAGGCACGCCTCGGGAAATTGTGGATGGACAATGGTGGTGTCCTGTTTCAGCCGCTCCCAAGCGGGAAATCCTGATCCTCGCGCGCCAGGATCGGACAGTGTCTGTACCGTTGGCGTGTCTTTCTATCAGAGGTGTACTCATGAAAAACCAGCTCGCAAGACTTTCCAGCACGGTAATCCTTGGATCTTCCTTTGTGCTCGCAGTATCCCTTTCGGGTTGTTCCAGCACCCCGAGTGGCCCAAGCAAGACCGATGTGCTCAAGGGATTGGCACAAATGGATGCAGCTAATGAGGGCGACTGGAAAGGAGATTATCGCCATGAAAAGGATTTCATGCTCAAACTGAAGCCCTACATGCGCGGGCTGAAATGTGCCAAAGCCGGCGTAGAATCATGGACGTGTGACTATCGATTCGTGAATGACAAAGGAAGATCGACTGGACAGGAGCAGGTCAAGTTGCGCAAATCTGGCCACCATTGGAATTATGTCCCGGGCAGCTTCCGGGACCTGGCCTCTTCGGTGAGCCGAAGCGACGACTGATTTCGGCAAAAGGAAATCCCCCAATCGACGGCATCAATACAGGGACGTGGTGCCGTTTTTTCTGGCGCTTGACCATTACACGGAAACGTTCTATCTTTTTATAATGAAAGAGAAAGGAGATTCCCATGAACCAGAATGTCATCGGTGGCCTGGATAGCTTCATCCGAGAGAAGGATGTACATGACCTGATGCAGGCACTGGCGAAGAACCAGACGCTGACGGAGCAGATGGTGATTGCTGCGCGGGGAGATCAATGGAATCTCGCACTGACGCTAATCCGGCAGGAGTTGGACCCGGATCATCGCAGTACCCTGCGCAAGATGACGGACTATGTGATGAAAGCTCTGGGCCGGGAGAAAAAGGACGGTGTGGACTCCGGCAGCACTCTGGTAGAGGACCTGCCCATTCCCGGTACCGTGGGCCTGTCTGATGTGGTCGTTTCCTGGGCCGACTCGGAAAAAGAACTGGCCAAGGAAGTAGAGAGCATCCGCTCCTGTCTTGATGCCTTGGGGATCTTCGATGAAGAGGGGCAAAAGGCGCTACAGGAGGTTCATGTCGAGCACATGAATCTGGGCGTGGGAGAAGTCTCTGTACGCCTCGACAACGAGAAGCATCGGTTTCAGACGACTGCCAATCTAAAAGTCGGGCGGATACTGTCCCTGTTGGGACACCTGCTTCCGGGGGTGGGAGACAAGACCGAAATTGGCGCCACCATGAACCTGCGCATCCCCTACAACGATTCCCGCAACAAGTTCATCGCTGCATTGCTGGCCCTGGAGCTGCAATCCAACAATCGCATGTATACCTGTACACAAATGAAGAACATGCGCGATGAGTGGGACATCGAGAGCGAGGACGATTTGCGTCAACAGTGGAAAAAAACGAACGAGAGTATGGCCTATTTGCGGGAAACATTCGCCGCCGTTGACAACGAAATGCAAAAAGCCTACTTGGCTCATCCAACGGGAGAGAGTGAAAAAGTCCATTATAACTGTTGCTTGCGTGCCTTGGATCTTGGGTATTACGACAGGGCGATTCAGTCGCTTGAGAGCATCCAGGGAGCGATCATCCCGATCAAGCGGGCGATGGGCGAGAACTATTACCTGTTTGCGGCGAACGTCATCCTGCAGGCGCAGGTAGCGGGCTTTGCTGACGATCTGAAGAAGATCGCCAAGGAGCGATTTGGGGTCGATCTTTCGCAACCCGTTGCGGAATCGAAAGTCGCCAGAGCCGCTGAAACTCCTTCCTCACCACCGGCGTTTCTGGCCCGTAAACCGGGGAGCCGTCCATGAATCCGAATCGCATAGGTGACGGTGTGTATCGGGAGCAGCATCTGCACGAGTTGATGCAGGCACTGGCGAAGAACCAGGCGCTGACCGAGCAGATGGTGATCGAGTCACGCGGGAATCGCTGGCACCTGGGGATCTCGTTGCTCCGGCAGGAGTTGGATCCGGATCATCGCGGTGTCGTGCGCAAGATGGTGGACTTCGTTGCGAAATCCTTGGGGCGGGATAATCCCAAGGGCGCGGATTTCGGCAGCACTCTGGTAGAGGACCTGCCCATTCCCGGCATCGTGGGTGTGTCTGATGTGGTCGTTTCCTGGGCCGACTCGGAAAAAGAACTGGCCAAGGAAGTAGAGAGCATCCGCTCCTGTCTTGATGCCTTGGGAATTTTCCATGAGGAAGGGCAGAGGGCGCTACAGGAGGTACATGCAGAGCATGTGAATGTGGGAGTGGGGGATTTTTCCGTGCGCCTCGATAACCAGAAGCATTTGTTGCAGGCGTCGGGCAATCTGAAAGTCGGCAGGGTACTGGCCATGCTGGGCCATGTGATCCCCGGTCTGGGAAAGACCGATCTGGGTGGCACGCTGAACCTGCGCATCCCCTACAAGGACTCTCGCAACAAGTTCATCGCCGCAGTTCTGGCCCTGGAACTGCAGGGCAATGGCCGTCTATACACCTGTGCGGGAATGCGCAATGCACGGAAACGCTGGGACAGAGACAATCTCAGCGCAGAAGAATTACAGCAACAATGGGATAAGGCCGTACAGAGCCACGCCTGTCTGGACGAAGCACTGGCGGCGGTGGACCCGGAAATGCGTCGGGCGTATCTCGCGCATCCCATGGGCAACTACGATGAAACGTTCTACGACGCCGCCGTGCGTAGTGTGAAGAACGGCAGCTATGACGAAGCCATCGAGTTGCTGGATCCGATTCAGCATCCGATCCTCCCGGTCAAGCGGGCGATCGGGGAGAACTACTATCTGTTTGCGGCCAACGTCATCCTGCAGGCGCAGGTAGCGGGCTTTGCCGAAGAGCTGGAGGCGGTGGCGAAAGAGCGCTTTGGCATCGATCTGCGGCAAGAGTCTGCGGCGAATAGGGATGGCCATCTCGACAGGTCGGCGCAGGGCTCTGATGCGACGGCTGCCACAGGCCTACCGGCAGCGGATACGGAAACGACTCCTCCGCCCGCGTTTCGTTCCCGTCGACCTGGGCGGCGTCCGTGAAGCCCAGGCTGCCGGAAGACAAGGAAACGCAGCGCAAGCGGATCACTGCGTACCGCAAGCGTTGCCGGGAGGAAGGCTTCGTGCGCATCGAGATCTGGCTGGAACCTGATATGGAAGAACGATTCCAGCAATTGATGCAGGGGCGAAAGATGGGTCGGAAAGAGTTGTTTGTCGCCTTGCTGCAAGAGGCGTCTGAAAAGGATGGCGAAAAATGAACAGCGTGTGTAACACCACGATACGATGGGTGTCTGCAGGGGTCCTGTTGGCTTTGGGCATTCCTGCAGCACAGGCCGGTGTCTTCGGCGCGCTGGATGATCTGGCCAACGCAGCGCAGGACTCCGGTATCAACGTTCCCGGCAGCGTCTATGAGGCAGGCAATGCCGTGCAGGACATGCGCAATGCTGGTCAGCAGGTGACGCCTACGGCAACCCAAATTGCCAGCCCGCCAGTGTGTCCTCCGGGCTATACTTGTGCGCCGCAGACGCCGCCGCCGGTTTGCCCGCCAGGAGACATTTGTCGTCCCGACGCACCAGGCACGATTGCGACTCCGGCGCCTACGGGTCGTGTGACGACGAACAGCCCGATTGCCGCCCAGAATGCGCTGCTGCAGTCGCAATTGGGCTTCACGATCCTGCCGCGCGAGCGCGTCCACCGAGGCGATCCCCACTACATCCAGTTTGTCTTTCCCAGCCAGTCTTTCGTGAATGCGCACGATCCACACATCGAGTCGATGGGTGATCCCGGGCATTATCGCCAGTTCGAGGTCAGCCAGAACAACCGCGAATTGCCCTATCTTTCCCCTGCCGATTGGCAACGGTACATCGTCGAGACCTACCGCGTGTGGCCCAGACAGGAGCAGATTCCGACCGATACCGTGGCACCTGGCGATACCCGCGGTGGCCTGTACCGGATCGGGGAGGGCGACTATCGCTTTTTCACCCAAACGGCGGTGAGTTTTTTCCTGGGTTCGGCACAGGGAGAGAGCCGGATTGCGCAGGAACGGGCGCAGGGCATCCGGGTTCCCAATCTCTGGGTCATCCTCGATCCAGATTGCACGCTGTCTTATGACTTCTACCAGCAGGCGAAGAAGGATGCGGACCAGGGGCGGATCGACATTCATGCGGTTGTCGTCGGACTGGATCCGGGGAGCCCGGGAAGGGCCGAAGCGATTCTGGCGTCCCGCGCTCCCGGTGTGAAAGGTGCCGGTGCCGGCCAGATGGCGGCGACGGAACTGGCGCAGGATTATGACCACTTCTCCTTCAACCCCGAACAGGGTGGTGTGGCGCCACTGACTGGCAACGCGGCGGCGCGCAGCCTGGTGCGGAAGAATGACCGTCTGATGTATGCCGTGGCGGCGACCTACAGTCGGCAGGGAAACTCGACCCAGTTGATGGCGTATCCGACGATGCTGTTCCGCGATCAAGGGCAGGCATATCTGTATACCAACCTGCACTCACAGCCGATCTGGTACACCAAACTGTTGAGTGCCCTGGCACAAGGAGCCGCATGATGCTGTACATCGAACCGCAAGCCGGCCCCGCGCCGATAGTGAGACTCATCGACCAGGCCCGTCACGAGGTCAGTGTCGGTGTCTATTACCTCTCCGACCGGCCCATTCTGAGCGCCATGGCCGCTGCCCGTCAGCGCGGTGTTGCCGTGCGCGTCATCATCGAAGGCAAGCCCTATGGGATGAAGCCCTGGCAGGTGAGGAAGGAAGAGCGGAAGATCGAGGCCACCGGCGCACAACTGCATCTGGCACCTGCCCGCTTTACGAGCCATGGCGATCAGTATGCCTTCTACCATGCGAAGTACGCCTGCAACGGCCACGAGTGCGAGATCGGTACCGCCAATATGGATTGGTCGGCCTTCCACAAAAACCGGGAGTACCTCTATGTCACCCAAAATCCTGCCGTGGTGCAGGCGGCCAACGCTGTTTTCAACGCCGACTGGATCAATCAGCGTGCCCCCGCTTCCGCGCACCAGGTTCTTGTTCTTTCTCCTGGGAGTTCCGCCAACCAACTGCTCCAGGTCATCAATCAACCCGGCCCTATCGATGTCGAGTCGGAAGAACTCGGACCCTATGCGCCGATCCTCGATGCCATGGCGGCGAAGGGCGCGGATCTTCGGCTGATCCTGCCGGCCAGCATCAACGCGCAGGACCGGAAGGATGTGGCCTTCCTGCGGCAACACGACTGTCAGGTTCGGCTCCTGCCAAAGAAGCCGATCTACATGCACGCCAAAATGATTGTCGGCAATCAGTTGGCTTTTGTGGGCAGCGAGAACTTCACGGAAACGAGTCTGGAGTCGAATCGGGAGATGGGCCTGGTGCTAAACGAGTCTGATATTGCCACGTTGCAGGCGCAATTTGAAAAGGACTGGGCGAGGGCCGAGTGATGGGAAAAGTACCAGAACGGTAAGGAGATTAAGATGAACGCATCGGGAAGTAATATCGCTAGAGAAGAAAACGATTTCAGTCCTCTTTACATTGGGTTGATTCTCGTTGCTCTTTCTTTGATTGCTGTTGCATCGTTTTACCTCATAATACTCTCAGGGTTTTTCCTTGATTTTTTCTCGAAAAACCCAAACATGCTGGACCACGGCTCGATCAGTCGGCACATTACCGATTTTTGCAAGCTACACCCTGAGCCTTCGTGGATCGTGCCTTGGTTCTTTTGGGCAGTACAGGGAAGCAACTACCTTGTTCACTATGTGTTTAGCATTGGAAATAGAGGGTTTTTTCTGGTAGTTGTGGCGATGTATGAGGGCATGTTCTTCTTGGGATTTTCGACAATTATTCTGTCTACTGCAATAGTTTTTGCAACTTCATTTATGGCTTCTATTATAGAAACTTTCTTACGACCATTTGTTAAAAATCAATGAGGGCAGACGATATGGAAAACATCGGTCGGTCCTTGGCCTTCATTGGCTCGGAGAACTTCACCCAGACGAGCTTGCAGGACAATCGGGAAATGGGCTTGTTGTTGAATGGCGCCGTGATTCCACAGTTGCAGACGCAATTCGACCGGGACTGGGCGAGAGCAGGGCAATGACAGCCATTTCTGACCTCCTCTCTCCAGAAGTGCAATCTTTTCAGTGGATGCCCGTTTACATTGAGCCCATTCCCTTCTCCGGGGAGCGGCTCTGCGCGGCCATTGTTTTCCGCACCGAAGACGGGCAGACAAAGACTGTCAGCACCGAAGCCATCGCTATGCGCCGCCTGGTACACGAGCTGAACGCGAGTCTGGATGCCCACGCCAGGACCGGGGGCGAACTTGCAGCCTGGACCCCGCCCTTCGACAACGTATACCGATCGGCGGTGCGCACGGTGCGCGAGACATCACTGGATGCTGCGATGGCGACCATCATCTCGAATTCTTCCAGTGTGTACCGGCCTGCGCGAGACCGCACCCAAGAGGAAAACCGATGAAGTAAGCTAACGCAAAGGAGTCAAAGCCGCATATCAACCGCTGATCACCGCATTCCGTAACTGGCGGGAGGAAATCATGGCCTACTTCGACTGGCGACTGACCAATGCCTGTGCGGAGTCGGTCAACAACCTGATCTGCGTCGCCAACCGTATGGGCCGTGGCTACAGCTTCGAGGTGCTGCGGTCGCGGATACTGCTGACCAACCATGCCGGGCACAAGAAGAAAAAGCTTTATGCCCTTGCTGAGGACGGGCTGCTATAGTGGCAGATCCATCACGGAATTTAGATACCCAATCATATTAGAGAAAGCAAAAAGGGTGGCACCAAATATAAAGAACCATGGTAGCTGGCAGCATGACGGCTACCACGCGCAAGGTAACCGGTTACAAAAGGAGCTTCAATCATGTTTTCTCGCAAACAGCTGGACAATAGCCCGGAGGCATATGCTGCCCGGATTCAAGCAAACATCAGCCATGACGGACCTTCTCAGAAGGAGCTGATGGTCATGTGCAAGACCTTCTGGCTGCGCATGGCCTCCGGCATCAGCATGACCCTGATGGGCACCACCCTGGCACTGGCCGGCAATGGCTTTGGGCAAACGGCACTGAACGTCGGTACGAATCTGTCGGATTTCGGTGGACTCATGCAGTCGGGCTTCTACCTGTCGGGCTTTGGCCTGGTCGGATGGGGAATTCACACCATGCGTAAAGCCCACAAGGAAGAGGGGCAGGGCAAGTCCAAGATGTCGCACGGCGCGCTGGAAACGCTCTTTGGTGCGGGCCTGATCGCCGTCCCGACCTTCGCCGGGCACGCGGTGAACACGCTGTTCACCAACTCGACGAACGCTACGGAGAATTCCACGTCGGCGCAGGTAGTCAATAACTAAACAGGTCAATGGATGGGCCATTGTGCCCATCTTTCCTGCCCTGCTATCGAGATTTCAGCCATTTGCAGGGGCGTCGTAACGGTACCCAGTGGGCACGGTGCGCAGCGCTTCCTGCCAATTTTTTTCGGGAGAAGCAGCACATGGGAGCATTTGCCCAGACTCTGGGGATCAACCTCAACAGCCACGTTTCCGTACATTCGATACAGGGACAGACGAGTTTTGCCACTGGGATCGGCGGGCTGGTTTCGGTGCTGCGGGTGGACGGGCTGATGCGCATGATGGGGCGTTCTCCGGAGATTCGAGCGCGAATGGATGAGGAACTGTTGCAAATCCTCGCGCCGCTTTTCCAAAAACCCGGACACATTCTGCAATGGAGCTTTGCCCGGGATCCCCGCTGGTCCAAGGTCGCCATGGACAGATATATCGCCCGGTTGCGCCACGCGGCCAAGCGTATGCAGCTGGAAGAAGATCTGGTAAATGCCTATCGCTCGATTCAGAGCCGATTCATTCCCGAGGTTGCCCTGATGGCCATCTGGACGCTGCCATCTGCATTGCTGCCGCATGAGATAAAGGAGCAGACGAAGCAACGGGATGCCGCTCTGGACATGAAAATGGGGCCTTGGCAAGTTCCGAATCTGGCGCTTCCGGCGCTTCCGGCCATTCACCACGCACTGATCGATACATTGGTGGTGAACCTCGAAAAAACGGGGATTTCCGTGCGGCTTCTGCAGGTGGACGAGGCCATTCGTGCGTGGCGGCAGGCAATAGATCCGGAAAACGCGGATGATACGGTATGGACCCAGGAAAATCGGCCGCTCCTGAACGATCGCAATGGCTTTGGGATACCGACCATCCGGGAACAGATCCTGCCATATCGGGCAGTAACCCATGCCAATGATATCGTCGAATGCAACGGGGTCTATCGCAAGGCCTTGGCCATGTCCTTTGGTCCTGCGCAAAAGGTCCGCTTTGCCGACCTGATTGCGCTCATGAGCCACCATCTGGATCTCCCCTGGAGTTATACCGTAACCCTGGCGCCGTCCAAGGGAAATTTTTATCAGGGGATCATGACCGGGGCGGTCGCGGCCATTCTCTCGCTCACCAACAAAAGCAACAGCTTGATCACGGATGCGTCGGACTACGTGTTGGACCGGGCGCGGAAAGGCGATTACCTCCTCGATATGCGGGTACTGTTCTCCACCTGGGGGGATTCCGCGGACGAATGTCTGCGCAATGCCCGGCGCCTGGAGCTGGCCATACGATCCTGGGGCTCCATCACCGTCGACGGCGTGAACGGAGACCCGATTCCGTATTGGCTGTCGACCATTCCGGGATTGCGCACGGACACCGCGGGAACCATTCACACGCCGAACTTCAGCGACTCGCTGCCGTTCCTGCCGCTGGCGACGCAGGCCTCTCCCTGGGAGGAAGGATCCCTGTTGTTACGGTCCCCGGACGGCAAGGACATGCCGATCCGGATGGGCTCCGCGCTGCAGAACGATTTCGTCATTGCCCTGATGGCTTCCCCCGGCTCGGGAAAATCGGTGTTGGTAGCGCTGCTGCTGATGGCCCATCTTCTCGAGGGTGGTCATGACGCCTTGCCACCGGCGGCAATCATCGATATCGGCTATAGCTCCCAGAACAACGGAAAAAACCTGCGGGACAGTCTGCCGGAAAACCTGCGCTACCAGGTCAACGTCATGGTCCTGCGTCAGACCCGGGAGCATGCGGTGAACCCGTTCGACCAGCCACTGGGATACCGGAATCCGTTGCCGCAGTACCGGGCACGGCTGCTGGAGTTGCTGGTCATGCTCTGTACGCCCGTCGGGAAGGCGACCCCGCCGGACGATATGTACGAGACGCTGGGCTATCTCCTCGACATGGCCTATGACCGCTATTCCGACCTGCACCACGATGGTGCGCCGAAGCGCTGGTCCAGGGGGCAGAGCCCCGATCCGGCCATAGATGCCTTTGTCGAACAGGGAATCCAGAGTGGGCGCTATGTGGATGGCAGACCGCACTGGTGGAAACTGGTGGATGACCTGTTCCTGGCTGAGCAGTATGCGTTGGCGGCTTCGGCGCAACGCTACGCCATGCCGCTGGTCGGCGATCTGATCCAGTTTTGTCGGGATCCGGAAGTCGTGGCGCGCCTGGGAAAGGTGGGCAAGCAGCACGAAGCCTCGGAATCGTTGCTGGATCGGGTGGCCCGGTATCTGGAATCCGCCGTGCAGGAATATCCCATCCTCTGCAACTATACCGTCCAGAACCTGCAGGCCGCGCGGCTCAATATCCTCGACCTGGCTGAGGTGACGGCGGGCACCGGCCCGGATGCTGCCAAGCGCACGTCGGTCATGTATCTGGCAGCACGTTTTGCGGCGACCGGGCATTGGTATGTGGATCCCGAGGAAGATCCGCAGCGGGCGCCGGAGAAATACCGGAAATACCATCAACAGGAAATGAAACAGGTCGTTCAGCAACCAAAATTCGTAGTGTATGACGAATTTCATCGCACCGAAGGAGCGGAACCGCCGCGTCGCGTCATCGACCGGGATGCCCGGGAAGGCCGGAAATACAACATCCGGATGGCGCTTTCCAGCCAGCGGCTTGCCGATTTCGACCAGAAATTTCTGGCCGAGAACTGTTCCACGAAGTACATCCTTTCGGCTCCGGAAGATCCGAAGGATCTCATCGAGCGTTTCCAGCTGTCGGCCGCAGAGGCGGAAGTGCTGCCGCTACTGCGCGGTCCGTCGGCGCTCGGCTCCAATATCCTGTGCCTGTGGAATACCAAGCGTGGCCGGTATCGCATGCTCCTTTCCGATCCGGTACCGCTGGAGTGGCTCTGGGCATTCACCACCACCTCAGAGGACCGGACGCTGTTGTCCGAGCTGCAACGCTTCGTGTCGCCTGGCATGGCCCGGAAACTGGCCGCGGCGCGTTTTGGCACGTCCGCGAAGAGTGTCATCGAGAAGCGCCGTGGGGAGGCCGCCGAGGGCGAGACCGAGGCAGCTCTGGCCAAGGAGCTGATGGATGCCTGGAACCGGGAGTGGGCGCAGGAGACCCGCGCACGGATTTTCGGGGAGCCGCATTCCGCGCAACGCTGACGGGTCACCGGCAGGCATTTGCAACCAGGACCACTTGGCGGGCCTGTCCCGGTCTGTTCGGCAGCTCCCTGCCGAGTCAGGGATGGGGAATCCTCCCATGCCTTAACCATAAATGGTGGATTCCTGCCTTATTCCCAAACAGCGTACCACAACCCGCGACCTGGTGTGGTATCCGCACAGCGGATCGACCCCCACCGTTTTGGACGAAGAAAAAAGGTCAGAAGCAGACATAAGACAGGCATACCAGAGGTCGAAAGGGATGCCGCATGTCAGAATCGAATCCAACGATTGCCGAAGTCCAGGCCGAGATCACCGACTTGTGTCGCCGGTATCCAGCCATCCCGCGCAGTGGTATACGCTTCCTCATACGTGAAACCGCACAGGAGATCTTCGATGCCTTCTACGACGACGGATTCAGGGCCTATGGAACCTTCGGACGAGCCTATTTTCCTGACCGATCCATCTTTGCGGTTGCCCTGGACGCCCCTGATCATAACCGAAGAGTTCCGCGAGGAATTTCGGGAACGCTTCTCGGGCATGTTGGCCTCTACAGTCTCGGAGATGGAGCAAAAGGAAGACTCCTAGACCTGTTGCTGGACGCCCGGGATGCGGGGCGCATGGCGGGGATCTGGTCTTTGCTCCAGGAGACCCATCCACAGCTGGACCCGTTTCAGCAGGCGGAACTGGCGTATGTCACCGTTGTGGAGTCCCTGCCGCAGCGCCACACCTCCGCAGGGTCGCGCAGTGGTGCAAAGATCGAACAGGCCTTGCTCGATACCGAGGAACCCGTCATCTCGCTGGATGTCCAGGAGATTTTGGCGTTGCAGTCCTGGATCGAGGAAGGTCTGGCCAGCGGCGACCGCCTGGTGCAAATCCATCCGGCTCAGCCAGGGGACCAGTTCAACAATCTTGGATGCACGCTGGATCACGCACGCCGGGAGATCCTGGAGTTCGCCAGACAGTATCCAGCCATCCGCAAGAGCGTACAATTCCGGGTACGGTATAGTCAGACAGGAGCATTTGAAAATGAAAGACTCAACACCGCGCGAGTGGGACGACTCCAAGGGGCCTATCTACCACGAAGGCAGCGATCCTTGCTGGCCGTTGCCGCGCACGATCAGCCGTCCGAGTTCCGAGCCACCCTTAGACATGAATTACTTGGACACTTTAGCACCTACACATTTACGCCCGGAGAAAAGCGAAGACTCCTACGAGAGCTGATCCGGTCTCGGGAGCAGTTTGCCTTTTCCGATGTCTGGGCCGAGGTGGATGCGCGGTATCCGGACCTGCCAGAGAGTTACCGCGCCGAAGAAGTCTGGGCGACCTTGCAGGAGCGGATGGAATCCATCCTCCACCAGCCGGGACGCGGCCAGCAGCTTTTTGCCGAGATCGAGAATCGCCAGGAACCGTTGGAGTGGGGAGAATGGGCTGCGGTGGTGGACTGGGTACGCATCGGCCTCGCCGATGGTTCACGCCGCCTGCAGTTTGTGCCCGCCGACGATCGCTCCCAGTTTCGAGCGGGAGACGATGGCGTCGATCTTGGGCAGGAATACCCAACGGCTGCCGAGATTCAGGCCGAGATCACCGAATTTTGCCGCGAATACCCCGCCATCCCCCGCAGTGGTGTACGCTTTCTAGTACGGAATACCGAAGAGGAACTACTCGATGCCATTGACGCCATCAACCCCATCAGAGAACTCGGAACCATCGGATGCGCCTATCTTCCTGACCGATCCCTCTTTGCGAGTGTCAGCAGCCGAATGGGCGCAACACGGGAGCAGAGACGAGGACATTACCTTCGCACGCTCCTTGGCAAAGTCTCTTTTTACGGATTCGGATCCGAAGAACGAGACCGGCTCACCGAGCGACTCTGGCAGTCCCGAGAGCAGGACGGAATCCGGCAACTCTGGCAGCACGTCGAGCGGCAGGAAACCGTAACCCATGGCCGCCAGGATCAGGCGCTGGAGGTCTGGTCCCTGGCGATGCTCGTCGCGGCAGATCGGCCCGTATCCAACCCCGAATATGGCGAACGGTTGTGGCAGAGCATCCGCCAGGGCGATGCGGGGGAACCGTTCGAGCTGCGCGATCTTCTGGCCTTGCAGGATCAGGTGCGTGCGGGCATGGCTGCGGGCCATTTGCGCGTGCAGCGAGGCCTCAGTGTCGCCACCATCGAGCGGGAAGTGGAAAGATTCGTGCAGGCTTTCCCCAGTCTGGGACAGCAGATGCGCTTTTTGGTCGTGCAGCAGCAAGAGGAGCTATTCGATGGACGATTCCCAGAAGCCGAAGCCGGACGTATCTCCGGTGTTTATTACGCGAGCCGATCTACCTGCGGATTTGCCGCCGCCAATCTGGATCACGAAGCAGGCGTCCAGCGAGGACTTTCACACGAGTGTCTTGGGCACTTCGGACTCCTCTGCCTCAGCCCGGAAGAAAAGCGGGGACTCCTCGAACGCATCGTAGCAACGCGGGGCGATGCCGCCTGGGAGCGCGCCTGGCGCAACGTCGATCGCTACTATCCGCAGTTGTCGGATTGGGGCAAGGCCGAAGAACTCTATGCACTTTCTGCCGAAATTGACGATCCCGATATTCGCGAGCCGCTTGGGGAAGATCGGGGAGCCCAGTTGTGGTCTGGCCTGCAGGCGGGAGCGGGAATTTCCCTGCAACCGGAGGATCTGCGTAATTTGGCAGCGCATTTTCGCCGGGAAATGCGGGAGGGGCGGCTGGTCCAGCAGATTTTTCCGGCGACGGATGATGCCCAATTCCAGATGCGGCCAGAGGAATTGCGCACGGTGGCAAACGACGTCGGCGGCATGGATCTGGTGCTACCGGAGACGATGGCCGTACCCTCTGCCGAGCACACGGCGGGTGACTGGGCACAGAACCTCGCCAAGGAGGCCATCGCCTCGCTTCCCGATCCGCGGGTAACGCGGGTGGCCGTGCCCATGCGATCCGGTTCCGGGTATTTGGGATATTGGTACTATGAGCCTGCCAGGCTGTTACCAGACTGGGCACAGCGGACGGGCCTGACACAAGGAGCCGAAAATGGAAGAACAGACCTCACCCATGACCGGGATGCCGGAGATCGACCGGGAGCAGGGCAGAATGGCAGACCTCTGGGAGGACAGCCAGGCGCAACAGACGTGTCCGGTGCGGGTACCGCTGGAGCAGTGGCAGACGTTCCTGCGCCTGCAGCGAGAGACCTGGGAGATGCTGGAAGAGGAGTATCCGGAGGACGAGGAGGCCCGGAATCAGGAGTTGCGTTGGTGGATGCGGGACCGGCAGCCAGAGCCGATAACCTTGAGCGAACGGCTGCAGATCCGGATAGACCAGGTGCGGGAGCAGATGCGGGTGTTCGAGATGGAGAACTCGGAGTTCGACGAGAGCTCGGATACCCTGAAACTCTATCACGAGGCACTCCACCAGTACCGGGAGTTCGAGCGGCATCAGGTGTGGTTGCACCGCAGGCTCGAACAGTCCTGGGAGCCCGAGACGGCGACATTGCAGGGTCTGGATCGGGAGTTGTGGGTCGCGGAGAACCTGTGGTCGGATCGGGCGAGCCCGGAGCCGGAGATCGAGGATCGACTGTGGGAGGAGGCCTGGAGGCTGGAGACGAGGCTGATGGATCTGCATCCGCTGTAACGGAGTCCGCGCTGCGGGAGTATCCCATAAGCCGTGCTCTTGCCGTTTTGCGCGCGCACCAGGGGAATCACACCAATTTTGCTCGCACCCGGGATGGTCTGGACGCCCGGGGACCCAAGCAAAAAGCCCGCGAGAACATCGAGGCCATCCGGCTGCTCAAAATCGCTGCCCTGGAGAACCGTTTCCCGAGTGATGGGGAGCGGGAAGTCATTGCCAGATTCTATGGATTTGGCGGCCTGCCGCAGGCGTTTCCGCGGCCCGATGGATCCATGGCCGACGGCTGGGATGCGGTGGTGGCGGAGTTGCGTGCGGTCACGACGCCGGACGAATATGCCGCGATCCGGCGCAGCACCCTGGATGCGCATTACACGGCGGATATCGTGGTGGAGGCGTTGTGGGCAGGTGTCGAACGGATGGGGATGGGCACCCTGCAGGAGCCGTTCCGGGTGCTGGAACCCGCCATCGGGTCCGGGGTGTTTTTCGCGTTGCAACCGGAATCGTTGCGGCGGAATCCGCATCTGGAGCGCATGGGCATCGAGCTGGACCCGATCTCGGTGGCGGTGGCGACGGTGTTGTTTCCCGAGGACAGCATCCGCCAGGCTCCGTTGCAGTCTGTGTCATTGCGCAGACCGGTGGATCTCGTGATCGGCAACCCGCCGTTCGGATCACAGAAGCTGCTGGATACGGAGCGACCGGACCTGACGCGGATTGCCCCGAATACGCATGGCTATTTCTTTGCCAAGAGTCTGGATGCACTGAATCCCGGAGGGATGGCCGCACTGGTGGTATCGGGCTTCCTGCTCGATGCCAATCGCGAGTCCCATCAGCAGTTTCGCCGGTGGATGCACCGTCAGGCGGAGCTGTTGCATGCCGTGCGGCTGCCGCGCACGGCCTTTGCCAAAACCGCGTTTACGGAGGTGGTGACGGATCTCCTCGTGCTGCGCAAGCGGATGGAGCCGTTGCCGGAAGACACCCCCGATCCGGTATGGATCGACGGAAAGGTGGAGCTGCCGGACCTGGTGGAAGGCGAGAGTGTCAGCATCAATGGCTGGTATCGGGAACATCCGGAATGTCTGCTCGGTACACCGAGCTTGGGCGGCAAGATGTACGGCGCCGGACGGGAGAAAGACTTCACGCTCGATCCCCTGCCGGATCGATCGCTGGAAGACTTGCTGGAAGAACGCTTTGTTGCGCGGCTGCCGCAGGATGGATTCGGGCAGTGGCAACCGCGGCCCGGTGATCGGATCGAGGGGCCGGAATTGCCGGAGATTGCCAGAGAGCAGGTCGGTCGGGTCCAGCCATACGGCTATTTCGTGGTACCGGCAGAACAGGCGGCGATCTTGCGCACGCAGTTTGGCGCCACACAGAGCGGTCTGCAGATTGCGCGTCGGCGCCCGGATGATTTTGAGGGCAACTTCGCCTACACGCTGGTGGAGGAGAAAAACGCGCGGCATTTCCCGCGCCTGGCCGGGATGGTCGGTCTGCGGGATACCGCTCTGGCTCTTCTCGAGCAGCAGCTCGATGGAAGGACTACCGATGCGCAGCTGCAACGGCTGCGGGACGCTCTCAACCGGCAGTATGACGCCTTCCAGAAAGAGTTTGGCTATCTGAATGCGCCGGGCAACGCACGGGAGCTGCGCGGCGATCCCGGTTCTTCTCTGGTACTGGGTCTGGAACGCGACTATGACAAGGGGCTGTCGCGGGAGGTGGCCAAGCGGACAGGGGAGGCGCCCCGCAAGCCCTCGGCGGTCAAATCCGATCTGTTCCGCAAACGCACCCAGTTTCCGATCCGTCCGGTATCCCATGCGGACTCGGTGCAGGACGCCCTGTTCATTGCATTGGCCGAGAGTGGCTCCATCGACTGGCAGCGCGTGTGCTCCCTGACGGGCAGGACCTGGGATCAGGTCGCCGGGGAACTGCGTCTGGCGACGCCGGCGGCGATGGCCTTTGAGACGCCTGCAGGGAGCTGGGAAGAACGTTCCGCGTACCTCTCTGGGGACATCCCGCAGAAGATCGAGGCGGTGGAAGCGGCGCTGCAGGAAGAAGCCCGCGAGGAGCGCCGGAAATCCTTGCAGGCCAGCCGCGATGCCTTGCTCCAGGTCCGCCCACAGCCGATTCCGGCAGAGCTGATCACGGTGCATCCGGGCGCGCCATATGTGCCGATTCCGGTGGTATCCGCCTTTCTGGAAGCGGTGGGGCTCACCTCCGTCACGGTGCAGTACGTCCCCTATACGGGACAATGGGTGCTGCGTGGTACGGGGACCGGGGAGGCGGCGCAGGCGTATCAGACCAGTCGTCGGTCCGTATCCAAACTGGTGGAGGACCTGTTCAACCATCGGTCGCCGATCATTTACGACACCGATGTGAGTGGCAATCGCCATGTTGCCGAAGAGGACACGGCGCTGGCCGTCGAGAAGGTGAATGCCTTGCGCGATCGGTGGCAGGAGTGGATTCGGGAAGATCCCGAACGCCTGCAGAGCCTCGCGGACGAATATAATCACCGTTTCAATCGGATCGTGCGGCGCGAATATGACGGCAGGCACCTGACGCTTCCCGGTGCGGCGTCCGGCATTGAACTGCGTCCGCACCAGAAAAACGCCGTCTGGCGAAGCTGCCAGAGCAAGTCGGTGCTTTTCGACCACAAGGTGGGTGCGGGCAAGACCTTTGCGGCGGTTGCCGCTGTCATGGAAAAGCGGCGCATGGGGCAAGTCCGCAAGCCCATCGTTACGGTACCCAACCATCTGGTCGGCCAGTGGGCCAGCGCGTGGCTCACGCTGTATCCGTCCGCGCGGATTCTGGTGGCCGATGAACAGGATATGGACAGCCAGCACCGCCAGGAGTTTTTGGCAAAGGCTGCCTACAACGACTGGGATGCGGTCATTATTTCCCACTCCGCCTTCAAACTGGTTCCGGTGGACCCGGAATTTTACGAGCGTTTTCTCCACCAGGAAGTTGCGCAGATCGAGGATTTGCTGCGGACCATGCCCGATCTGGAAACCGTCAGTGTGAAGCAGCTGGAGAAGAAGCGGCAGTCCCTCCAGGAGCGCGCCAGGCGCATGCACGAGCGTGTCAATGCGCGGCGCGATCAGGGGATGCTGCATTTTGGCGAGATCGGCTTTGACTATATCGTCAACGACGAGTCGCACATGCACAAGAACGTGCCGTACATGACGCTGTTAAAAAATGTCTCAGGCCTCGGGAATCCGGCGGGATCGGAGCGGGCAGAGGATATGTTCGTGAAGGTTGCCCAAGCGCGGGAAGCCGGCGCCGGGGTCCTGTTCCTGACCGGTACGCCAATTTCCAACACCATCGCAGAGATGTATCTCCTGACCCGGTATCTGGATCCGCAACTCCTGGAGGATCAGGGGTTGTACTCGTTCGATGCCTGGGTTTCCACCTTCGCCACGGTCAAGGAGGAATTTGCCTTCACCTTGACGGGGCAGTTCAAGAGCCGCAAAAGCCTGTCGGAGTTCAACGATGTGCCGACGCTGGTCGAGCAATACAAGAGCTTCAGCGACATTATCGGTCAGGAGGATATCGATCGTCTGTTGCGGGCCGAGGGAAAGAAGGCGGTTCCGTTGCCGGTGATTCGCGGGGGGAAGCCGCAGATCGTCACCTGTCCCATGAGTGCCGAGCAGCGCGAAATCGTGGGTGTGGAGGTCGGCGTCAACGCGCTCGGCGAACCGCAGTATGCGAATGGTTCCATCCTGCATCGGCTGGACAACCTGCCATCGAAGCCAGGTCCGGGTGAAGACAATATCCTGGTCATCATTAACGATTTGAAGAAGGTCTCTCTCGATGCCCGGGCCTTCGACCCTGCGGCGCCCGCATCGGCCACCGGCAAGATCCCCAACTGTGTCGAGCGCATCCACGAGATTTACCAGCGCTCGGATGCCGACCGGGGCGCGCAGCTGGTGTATCTGGATTTTTCCACACCCAAGGGAGCCCGCGGCAAGCTCTCGCCAGAGCTGCGGGAGATTCTCGACCTGGTGGCCACCGTCGATGCGGGAGAAGACGAGGAAGCGTCGGATCTGGAACGGTCCCGTGCGGAGGTCGCGGCGGAAACGCTGGAAAAATACAGCCCGATGGAGGTCGAGGAAGCGCGCCGCATGGCGCAAGGGCAGCAGGTCTGGAGCGCCTACGACGAGATCCGGGCGCAACTGGTGGCACGTGGTATCCCGAATGAGGAGATCGCGTTCATTCACGACGCCAATACGGACCTTCGCAAGGAAGAGCTGTTTGGCAAGGTGCGCTCCGGAGCGGTGCGGGTGCTGCTCGGGTCTACCGGCAAAATGGGACCCGGCATGAACGTCCAGGATCGCCTGGTTGGCATCCACCATCTGGATGCGCCGTACCGCCCCTCCGATGTCGAGCAGAGGAACGGGCGCATCATCCGGCAGGGCAACAAGCTGCTGGAAAAATACGGCCGCCTGGAAGTTGAGGTATTGTACTACGTCACCGAAAATTCCAGCGATGCCGGTCTCTGGCAGATTTTGGAAACCAAAGACAAGTTCATTAACTCCATCCGCTTTGCCAGCGGCAGCCGCACGGCCTCCGACCCGGATGCCCAGGCGATGGATCCTGCGGCAGTCAAGGCAATGGCCTCTGGTCACGAGCTGCTGATGACGGAAGTGCCTCTGCGCGCGCGATTGCGCAATCTGGAGCGGTTGGAAAAAGCCTATCAGTCCGAGCAGTGGGTGCGCAGCACCCAGTTGGACCGAGTGCGCAGACGCATGGCGAAATTCGAGGAAGAGCGGGATGCCTGGGAGCAGGAAACGCGTTTCGTGACCGAATGGGAGAAAGAGGTCGGGCAGCGCCATGCAGGCGCCGAAGAGCCGCTGTTTGTGTGGGACGGAGAGGAGTCCACCCGGGAGCGCATTAACAAGGCCATACGGGCATCCATCGAGACACTGTATGGATATACAGGTACCAGGCATATCGAACTCGGCGTGCTGGAAGGCTTTCGGGTGGCTGCGGATCGGGATCCGTATGGAAACGACACCCAACTCGTCCTGCGGGGTCCGCACGGAACCGTGATCCGGGGAAAACTCTTCCAGCCCAAGGCCTCGACCGACCATGTGCAGCGAGTGCTCAACCTCATCCGCTATCTTCCGAGGCACCAGGAAGATCGGGGGCGGCAATTCGTGAGCGACCAAGAGGAAGAAGCCAGGTTGTCGGGGGCAGCCGGGCAGGGGTTTGGCCGGCACCAGGAAATGGCGGTCGTGCGCGAGCAGCACCAGATCGCCGAAACTCTCATGCGGTTGCGGATACGCAAGTGGTCGGCGATTGCGGAGACCTTCGAGGCGATCGCCACGACACCAGACAGCGTGAGCCGGAATGTCGATCTTACCGAACTCGCAGAGGAGGTGTCGGCGGGCCGCTTCGCCAGTGAAGAGGCGGCCCGCGACGCGCGCGTGGAAGCGGCCCGCGCCGTGTTGCGCAAGGAGGCGCAGGAAAAGGCGCAGGAGTATATCGATCGTGCGCGTCTGGCCTTCTCGCAGCCACCCCTTACGGCTGCGAATCTGGACATTCTGGCCAAGCTCGGGGTGTCGGAGGAGGAACGCCAGCGGCTGCGGGAGACCCATGGTTTTGTCTCGGACGACGAAGCCGGGGAAGTTCCGGCAGTGGAAATGGAGGAGACCGGAGAACCGGGCGATGGGGCACCGGATTTCGATGACGCGGCGGGTATGGAGGAAACGGCAGGCGAGCCAGAGCCTGTGGAACCGGGCATGGCCCTGGAAGGGACGGAAACGGGCCTGGGAGAGCAGCGGGAGCGGTTGGTGCTACCGGAGCGCGACGAAGCCGTTACCATCGTCCAGAACGCCTCTGGCGCCTCTTCTGCCGCAGCGTTTCCGGTCACACCATCGAGCCCCGCTCTGCCGGGCTCCGGAGCGGCGACGAAGGCAGGGCAGGTTGGGGAAAGTGGGGATCTCTTTGGTGGCGACCTGTTTTCGATGCCTCCTGCCGCTGCGAGGGCGCCACTATCCGGTGGGGGGAAACCGCCGCAGGAGGATGGCGCACTTCTGGCGGAAATCGCCGCGTTCCTGTCCCGCGCCCAGCGCGAGGTAACCAGAATCGGGTTGCGGGGGCCAGACGCGGCGTTCTTCCGGGAGAAAGTCCGCGAGATTGCCGAGATCATCGCCCAGTGCCCAGGGAACCGGGAAACCGACGGGCAGGGGAAGAACGCGATTGCGCATCTGCACTACTTCACGGGCAGCGCGGACTGGTACATCACGGAGCTGAACCGGGAGGAGGCGGGCGAGATATCGGCATTTGGCCTGGCTGATCTGGGTATGGGCTTTCCGGAGCTGGGCTATCTCTCTCTACAGGAAGTGCTCAATGAGGGTGCAGAGCTGGACTATCACTTCTCGCCGCGCAGCCTGCAGTATCTGCTGAATGAAGAGCACGCGGCACCGGAAACACCGCCGGCGCCCAGCGAAGTGAGGATTCCCCTGGATCGGCCTGCGGCGAGCCAGTGGGCCGACCAACCGCAGCTCCTGATGGATTCCCTGCACCGTGGGTATCGACTGCGTACCGAGCCGGTGGGGTCGAAAAACCGCATTACCGTGGAACGGGTGAGTGGGGAAACGCATCGTCCGGTACTGCAGCTGCTGCTGGAAGATCCCGGTTCCCTGACGGTATTTCCGGTGCAGGCAGACGCGCGGGATCAGTTGCTGTTGTCGGCGCATCTCATACTCTACACCAGCGATCCGGCACAGGTGCTCGCGGATCTTGGCCAGCCGTTCCCGTTGGCGGAACCGGCGGCGGTCCTCGCCTATCTGGATCAGTGGCAACAAGGACTGCGCGACCGTTCCGGCAGCGAGGATCTCCAGAGTTTCACACAGCGCGTGGAGGCGTTGCGGAGGCGGCAGGTCGTTTCCGAGTCGATGGAACCCGGCCTGGCCGCGCTGTTGCCACTGTTGCCAGAACACTCGAGAGCAGAGGTGGAGAAGGCTGGCACCTGGTCGGCCTTGCAGACACCGGAGATGCGGGATCGCTTCGCCGACCTGCTGGACCATCTGATTGCCCTGCGCGCAGGGCAGGTGGCGACAGCCCTGCAGGAGAGCGGCTGGATCTGGGGCGGGGTGTCGTTTACGAATTCCCGGTATCCGGGATACAAGATCTTTCCCAATGGCGAGGGCAATGGTCGCGGAAATAATGTCGCCTGGGGCTACATCCAGGTCGCGCCGGGGCAGGAACGACTGGTGTTGACGGACGATTTTCGGCAGACCGATGTGGCGTTGGCCGGGCACCTGGCCGGAACGCTGCCGGCTCCCTCTGTGGTGGCACGCGCTGGAGAAGGAAATCCGGAAACCGGGAAAGCAGAACGCTTGCCAGACGACATCAGTATTCCAGGATCGAGCGAACAGGAGGCGATCATGGCCGACATCGATGCAAGGGACTCGGGGAACAAGGAAAAAGTGCCGCAATCCCCAACGGATCTTCCGGGGGAGCTATTTTATCGCGGCGGACCCGAATCGTCCGTGCCCAACGTGAATACCATCTACCAGATCATCGACTATGAGCGTCTGGAGCTGGACAACCAGATTGACGTGACGCAGATAGCGATCGACAACGACTATCTGAACCTCTCGACCAGTGCTGTCCGCAGTCTGCAATGGCTGACAATGACGCCGGAAGAAGCGGCTGAGTATGGTCGGGTGACTACGGTATATCTGCAGAATCCAGTTTTTCTCGCCACGGACCTCTACGGCGGTGTCCTGGTGGCCGAGAAGGAAGAACTGGATCAGGCATTGCGGCTGCAATGGCAAGAGCATCCGACGCCATCGCTAGAAAGTGCCGAGGAAGCAGGGCAAGTGGCTGAAGAGGAATTTGTCGAGCTGGATGCCGACGATCTGGGAGAACTGGATGCGGCGGTCGGGGAGCCGGGGCCAAAACCGGACTGGGTGACCCAGAGCGTGGACGAAGGCGGACTTTTTCGCCCCTTCGAGGGGAAGGAACTATCGAAAATCAGCGGTTCCCTCATGGGTATCCTGCCGACGCAGATGGAGACCACCTGGACACTTCCGAATCACTCCGGGTGGCGTGCTGCGGTACAGGTGGCCCGGGCACTGGATGGCCAATACCGGATATCCACGTCGATGAAGGCGCCGAATTTTGGGACGGCGAGTCCGATCCGTATGTGGGGCGTGGAAACCTTCGCGTCCCTGGATGAGGCGGTTCTCGCCGGGCGGAAGATACTGGTCGATGCATTGCAGCGGCAGCATGCCAGCGAAACCCGATCCCAGGAGGCCAGAGGCTGCCAGGGGCTTGCCAACCTGGTGGCAGGGCAACCCGGGGGGATGACGGTTCTCCTGCTCCCGGACGCCCCGGAAGAAGTACCGGAACGGGAGCAGCTGGCAAACTTGCGGCAACGACAACAGGAAGTTCCGACCCTGACCGTGGTACTGAGCTGGGCGCAACACTTTCGGGAAAAGCCGTTTCTGGAGGTGGCAATCACCGCGGATACGATACGGGCCATCGATTCGGAAAATCGCACGCTGGTTCACGAGCCTTTGACATTCGATCCACTCGACGATGCGGCGTGGAACCGCTTTCGCCGATCGATTGCCGTATCGGACCCGCAGCAATCTGAAATCCTGACCAATGCCCCCTATGGTATGGAGGGTGACCTTCGCCTGCGCATCGAGCGGCCCCTCGCGCTGCCGGAAGATCGGGGCGATCGGGATCCCGCTGCGTTCGTCTGGCCAGAGGATCCGGCCACCGCCGAATTGCCGGTGGAAGAGGGGCCGTTTTCGTTGGGGAACATGGACCGCTTCGCCGCGCTACGCTGGGAAGACGCGGACGAAAACTTTGTGCAGTTTGCCATCGGACGCAGTGCGCAGGGGTACCACAGCGCGCTCGGATTGCGCCTCGGAAGGTACAGTATGTCGAGACAGCCCAATGTGCGTACCGGCGGCGATCACGATCGTCCGGCGCGGGCGACGTTTGCCGAGGCGCTGGCCGATCTCGACCGCGAATGGAAGCGCACCTTCGCCAGAGAGCGGCAAACGGGTCTGAGCGTGGACCAGGCGGCCTTGCTGGAGTCGGTACAACAGGAGCGCAGTGGACAGGAGCCGTCCATTCGTGCGCAACGGCTCGGGGTCGACGAAGCGCGGCTGGAATCCCGCGATCTCGAGGATGTGCAGGAGGTCTCCATACGGTTGAGCCATGCGATGACGACCCACGCCCAAACGCAGGGGGTATCCGCTGGTAGGGAATGGATTCTCGAAGGCCGGACGCCGGATGGCAGTTTTCGCTATCTGGGTACCTGGCCGCGCTGGGGTCGCCTCCTGGAGGCGCAGGCTGCCGCGTTCAGGCACCTTACACCACGGCTGGAAGAGTCGGCGGTTGCAGAACAGCGGAATACGCCGCAAGGGAAGGGCATCGCCACTACCGAGGCTGCTGCAACCGTTGCAGGTCGGTATCTCGTTGTGCAGGACCATCGCAGCAAGCCGTTGCAGCTCGGGGAGCCCACTGTTGTGCAGGAGATCGATGCCAACGGCGTGTCAGGGACATTCGAGGGATTCGATAACGACTTGTCCGTCCTCCGGATCTCTGGCAGCTGGTACCGTCATCCGCACATCGAGCACTGGCTGCATAGTGGGATGTTTGCAGCGAGTGGATGGGAGACCCAGGACCAGATGCTGGATCGGATGCTCGCCTTGCAAGGCAAGGAGATTGCCATTTCCCGCACGATCAGCCAGGCGGAGCCGTTACGTGGGCAGACCGTCTGGATGTTGTCCTCAGACTCCCGGGTACAATCCCGAAAGGCGGAGAACCATCTCATCCACTTGCAGGACCGGCATCGGGCCTTGCGCGAGGATGCCGAGGCGCTACGGGCTGAGGATGCGAGCGTATTGCTCGATTTTCAGTATACCCCCAAGGTCCGTGTGGTCATCCATAGTCCACAGGCGCAGGCCCTCGTGCTGGAGATGTCCTATCGTTCCGGGAATGTCGGCGATCCGCTGGTACGCCAGGCGCGCGCCTTCTGGGTGGATGACGGCGGCAATCAGGGAATGGAATTTCCGCTGTCTACAGCGGAGCAGGCGGACCCGGTTGCGTGGCTGGCCCAGGCGCGGGCCAGGATTCCCGAATGGGAAGAGCAGGGCGTGACGCAAGAGCGGGCGATCACCGGATTCGAGACGGCATTGCGCGCGCAGGTCCGCCAGGCGCTCGCGGATCTGGAGGCCGTGCCACTCGCACCGGTGGTCGGCAACGAAAGTCTCACCCGGTATTTGCGGGAGATGAACAGTAGCGCAGAACGATTGACCGTCTGGTTGCGGGAGCAGACGAAACACCTGGCATCTCTCGGGGTATCGGGATCGGATGCCCGGATGCAAAGCCTGTATGCGCGACCTGCCTACCAGGAATCCGTGGCGATGGGTGACCGTGTGGAGATGTTGCGCAGTCAGGCGACGAAGAAGGCCCGGCAGGAGACCATCCAGCGCGGCAAACATCTGAGGGAACTGCTGCCGGCAGATGCGCCGGTGGAGGACATGGCGCAGGCCGTCTTTCTGTCGCATGGAATCGAGAGCCAGCGGACACCCGATATTGTTGCGGCGGTGCGGGAGCGCCGGGTCGAAGAGATCCAGAAACTGATCGGACGCAACTCGGGGAATCCCGCCAGCCAGGAGATCTTTACGCGCATGACGGGCATCGCCTTGGGCAAGACACAGAAAGAGCGCGTCCGGATCATCGACGAGTGGGGGGCAGCACAGCCGCCTGCGCCCCATGCGGCCCCGTCTCGCCAGGCAGAGGTACCACAGGCTCCAGACGAAGGGATGCGCCACGAAAGTCCGCTATCGCCGGACGAGCTCCTGTCCGAGTCCGGGATCGCGCAGTCCTTGCGCCAGTCGGGCTTTGTTGCCTCGGCGCACAGGGAACAGGCAGGCCGTTGGGTAGAGGAATACCAGCTCCCGGATCGTCCGGGACTCCTGCAGTTGTCGGGCCAGGGTGCGGACCTGTCGGAGGCCATCTTGCGGGTGGAGGGAGTGAAGATCCCCGAAGCGATTCACGATCTGCTGCAGACGTTGCGGGATGCCGGGGTGGAGCCGCTATTGCGCCGCGCCGAGTTGGTGCATCACGAGGTGCTGAGCGGGATAGAGACCGAACACACCCTGGTGGTGGACCGGGCGGCGTTGGATCGGGTGCAGGCGTTGCAGGGCCTCAAGGGCCTGGAGATCGTCGGTACGCTGGGAGCGTTTGCCGATGCCCAAGAGGAAGCGGACAGTCTGCTCGCGGCAAAGGAGCTGCTTGGCGAATGGCAACGTCGCTTTTCGGTTCCTGTCTCGCTGACGTTGCTCCTCGATCCTGCGCAGACCTCCGCCGAGCCTGCCACCTTGCAGGCACGACTGGGTGTCGATCATCTGCAGCGGGTTCCCGACGCGGAATTGCGTCAGGCTCCCCTCAACGACTGGATCCGCGCGGCAGACTTTGTGGTGGTACTGGGGGCGCCTCTGGAGCATCCCCTGGCCTCTGCGCTCATCGACCACTCCTTCCGGGGAGAGAAGAAGGATCTGAACAAGGCGACGGCCTGTATTCTGGGCGATCAGGTGTTGTGGCATCGGGAACCGCTCCTCGAACTGGCCAGCCGCAAGGCACGGTACAAGGCCCTCGACAACGACCGTCTGGCGCGCAGTCGGGAAGCATCCGGACAACCGGAACCACCGGTATCCGTTCCCCTACAACCGGAAGTACCGGCAGCCGGAGAGGTACGGCCCGTCGCCGCCGAAAGTCCCGCAGTGGATGCCGTGCAGGCCCCGGAGCGGCCACGCGTGTCTGCCGATGCGCAGGAGAGTGAGCAACCGTCCGCGGCGATGGAAGCCGTGGCGCCCGCATCCGAGGCAGCGCTGGCCATGCCGGAAGCCGGGGAGCGGCCAGAGGCGGGAGATGGACAGCACGTCACGGTCGAGGAGCGGACGGAAACGCCGATGGAAGAAAGCGCAGCCGATGAGGTCTTGTTGGCGACTGCGGCGCAGGAGAGTGAGCAACCGCCCGCGGCGATGGAAGTCGTGACACCCGAAAGCGACCAGCAGGAACGTAGGGCAGAAGACCCATCGTGGCCAGAGGCCTCCGAGGTGACGCAGGAGATCCGCCTGCAGGAAGGCCCGAAATATGACCTCGAAGCGCAGCACCTGGAAGCGATGGCCGCCGCCCTGCAGCGCATCGACTGGCAGGCCATGGTGCGGGATCTGGCAGCACAGCGCGGCGACGATTCCTGGGACGCGCGGGAGTCTTGCGTTCGTGCCCGCGAATGGCTCAAGGACCGGGACCCCATGCTCTGGGGAGATGCCGTCCACTACCACTTCGAGGTGGCCAACAATCCCGTCAAGAGCCCGGCGATTCATGCCAAGGGAAGGCATGATCTGATCGGCTTCGGGAACTTTCTGGTCGTCGATCCCTGGGTTCCCCTGACGCTCGGTGACGGCAAGCCATTTGTTTTTCCCGTCACCGATGACGCGCAGGCGGCGGTGCTGGCCAATCTCTATGGCGATGCGCGGCTGTGGGAGGTCTATGACAGGAAGGTCCGTAACCAGAAGGACATCGCCCTGCCGGAACCCACGGATGTCGTTAGCGAGCGGGAAATTCTGCTGGCTCTGGATCGGATACAGGAGTCTCCGCAATGGGCGGTGCTCGATCCGCGCACGGTCGAATGTTGGCTCGATCGGGCTGTGCAGGTCGTCACCAAGGAACACCAGGGCCTGAAACGGATGGCCGACAGCGGCTGGATCCCCATCAGCGAGGCCGACCTGGAATCGCTTCTGTCCCGCTCCCGACTGCAGTTTCAGGTCGCGCATGCGCTGTATCCGGCGGCTTCCGGTATGGGAGAGTTGCTCACGCCTTCCGGACAGATCCGGATGTGGCGGGAACAGCTGTTGCAGGAACTGCCTGCCATGAAGAGTGTCGACATGCTGCGCGGCAGCCTGCACGAGTCCGCCATCCTGCAGGAGGTCGATCACCGGCATCCTTCCTGGGAGCGCATCACACCCGAGAAATGGCCGGGATTGCCAGCAGATCTGGAAGATGCGCTGCCCGAGGTGATGCTGAATCTCGATGCGCTGTACCGGGAGGTCCAGGAAGGCAGGACGGTATGGCATGTCGTCGATGCCAAGAGCCCACGTGCCCGACCGGATGCGGTGGAAGAAGCATATCTGGTGCAGCTGAATTTCTACGGTGAAGGCCTCCGGCGCGCGTTGGCTGCCCTGGGTACGGAAGAGCCGGAGATTCACCTGCATCTTGCCTATGGGGTGCTCGCGGAAGGTCGCACCTATCTGGTGGAGGTCCCCCGGGATCCGCAAATCGTATCGCCGCTGCTGAATGCACTGGAAACCGTGAACCTGGCCGTCGTGTCGGGATTGCCGCCGCGCGCCGACGAGCGCCCCATGCCGGCCGAGCAGGAGGAGGAGCTGTGGGCCCTGCTGAGCCGCTATGAGGCACGCAAGGTGGAAGCGCAGGTGGTATCACTCGAATTGCAGGATCTGCACCGGGAGATCCTCGCCCGACAGGCGGGATATGCGCCTGTCAGCCTGCTGGATGACGACGGGACTCCTCGTGCCCGGTTGCGCCGGGCAGCCCCGACCTTGAATGCCGATGATGACCAGGAATGGTTCCGCCTGGCAGCCGCGACCGGCATCGATGCCAGCCTCTATGAGCGACCCGCATACGACCAGGAGGCCCTGTTGACTGCCTTGCGCGAACAGGGCGTCGATGTGGCGGCCTGGCAGCTTGGCAGCACGCTCGATGTGGCGAATCTCAAGACAGCAATCAAGGCGACGGGGGGGATTCCGGAGAGCGAATGGCAGTGGCGGATCGATCTGGTGCAGACCAAGGCCGCGAAAAAATCCCGTCAGGAACTCCTTGCGGAGATCCAGCAGCGGCGTTCATCGGAGCCGACCGCGGAGATCCAGCCGCCAACCCAGGGCGCAGCATCACCCGAAAGCACCGTCCGTCCGGAGGAACCGCTGCCCACACCTGTAGAAGTACCGACGGCACCGGCGCGTCCGGACAGCCCTTCGTTTCGCCACCCGAGAAGGCCTTAAGCAAGAGAGGAAATCCCCATGCGATACAATACCGTAGTTTGTGAAGCCGAATCCCTGACCCAGCAGGTCAACGGGAACTATGTCCTGGAGGGAAGGATCGCCGCAGCTCTCGGGGACGATTATGCCGTGGGGGAGCAGGGTCGCTTCCTCATTCCCCAGAGCAAGGCGGAATACCTGGATGAGGCGAAACCGGGTACCTATCTGTTGGAACGGGTGGACGGAGAATCGGGACATTGCGCATTCCCCTCCCTGGTGCGCGACGGCAAGTCCGCCGTCCCTGCATGGATCGGACCTTTGCAGGCGGCCTGGCAGGAGGACGGCAAATACCGGTTTGTTACTCTGGACAGATCCGGTCGGGAAGGCGACGCTCTGGCACAAGCGGCGGAAGCGGTGCGCAAACACGCGGGATCATTGCGCGTCTTTCGGGATATCGTGGAGATCGACGACGACGGCATGCCCAAAGGCAGCATGGAAGTGTCCGCAAAACGGTGGCAGGAGGCCGTCGCGGGGCTCATCGAGGACTTTCCGGATATGACCGGTGTTATCGTCCGGGATGGCGAGCGCGCTACCATGGCTCGCCTGAAATGGGATGGCGAGTCTCAGACACGGCATCTGGTACCGCCCACCCTGCGGGACGGGACGCCGCTATCCTTCCGCAAGGACACGGTGGAAATCCTGCCGGTTTTTCAGGTCAACTACCTTACCAACCGCTTCAATCCCAAGAAGTCCACGGCGATTACGATGTTGCAGCGCGAAATCGGCAAGACCGATAAACAGCAGGCGTTCGAGGAAAAACTCTATCGGGATCGAGGGACCTTCGCCGCCGGCGTCGCACTCGTTCGGGATCTGCCCTCCGGGGGCCGCACCCTGGAACAGGTGGCGGCCGGGTTTCCCGCAGTGAACTATCGGCAGCTGCCGGGGACCCGGCCCCTGCCGGACGCCACGCAGGCGCCCCGGAATTCCGCTGCGGAAGCATCCGGGCCATCGCTGCGCGATCCCGCCGCGGTCTTGCGCTCCCTGGGGATTCCCGAGGAGCAGATTGGCACCGTGCTCGCCATGGCCAAAAACAACACCAGCGGCGAGGCGCCGAAGGGCGGCCTGCAATCCGCGCAGCAATCCGCGCGGCCGGCAGGCGCGGATCATCCGGCGCCCACACAGGAACCGGCCCAGGAGCGAATGGCAGCGTCCGCGCCACCGAAAAGCCCGTCCGTGCCACCGCAGGCCCCGGAGCCGCAACAGCAGGCGGACGTGCGTACTGCACCGAAAGTGACCTTTGGGCGGAAACGCTGATGCAGACCGATACCCAGGCCTTCTGTCAGCGCGCGTTGCAGTTGCGCCTGGACGATGCAGGCTATGACTGGTCGGCGGAAATGGAGCAGCCCGATGTACATTGGCTGCGCTGGGCGATCGTCCGGGATGCCGCCACCTTGCTGGAAGGTCTGCGATTGCCGATTTTCCGGGACCTTCACGCGCAGACCAGGCGGCCTGGCTCAATGCCAGTGGTGCTTTTCGATGCGGTTGAGCGGCATTTCCTCAAATTGGCGCTGGTGGTTGCCACCCAACGCCTGGTGCGGCTGCCGGAGTTCGGTCCCCAGTGGAATGGCAGGCAGGCCCGCCGGATGGAAATACGGTCCCAGATCGCGACACTGGAACGCGCCGGGCAGAAGGATGCGGCCGACACGCTGCGCAAACAGCTTCCGGTCGCGCTGCGCCGCGCCGAGATCGAAGAGCGGCGGATTCGGAAAGAAGATCATTCACCACGACCCGTTGGCGCCCCGCCATCTTTGGTAACGGAGCCTCTCGCTGGAGGAACCCATCGGCCATGAAGGGGGCTGTGACACCGCTGCATCGCAAGGCGCTCCTGAACGCCCTCAAGACGGCCGCAGTCCTCGATCCAGAACGGCTGGACGAGCTGCTGGACGCCACCAGCCTGACGTTCGTGGCGCTCGGCTGGGATGCCGGAGAGGATCTTTGGACATTGGGTCCGCTGCTCGAAACCGCGGGGCGGATGGCGCGGCACGAGGACCAGGTGCAGGAAAAGCTCCCGCGTCTCGCGCGGGCGCTGGCACAACGCCAGGTGGTATCCCCGGATCGCTACGGACTCGATATCGAGCGGGAGGAAAGTCTCACCTTGAGTTTGCTGTCCATCACCGCGCGCGTCGACCGGCTGACGGAACGGGAGACCTTTGGCATGTCTGCCGAGGAGGCCCATGCCTGGATTCTCGATGTGGTTCTGCAGGCCGCCGCGCATGTCTATGGGGAGCTGGAAAAGCAGGATGCTGCAGCCAGTAATCGCCCGGATATGGGCGTAGATGGGAAACAGATGATTCTCCAGTCCGCGCTGCGGGAAACCTTGAATCTTCTGGAACCCGCCTGGCTGCGGGAAGCCCGGGGACTGGAGACAGCCCGGAACCTGGGGGATCTCGGAGACCTGCGCGCCTGGATCGAAACGCACCCGGAGGATCTTGCCCTCTCGCGCATTGTCGAATCGTTGGGGGAGGGCGTGGATACCCTCATCCAGAACCTGTCTGTGGTTCGCAGTCGGGTGTCCGCGTTGCGCGACCGGCTGAGCAAGGGCTGGAACCCCGCCATCGAGGAGACCGTCGCCGGAGGAAAGGCGCCGGAACCGGACGAGAAGATCAGCGCAACGCCCGCGCCGTCCCCAGAGGAGTCACCACTGACGACCACCCCGTTGTCGGGAGGTCTGGGCGGGCGCCGGGTCTTCGGACGCAGGAGGTAGGAGGTAGGATATGGCAGAGAAAAGGAAGCGCAAATTTCGCCTGGGCAAGGCCATACTCTGGGGGAGTGGACTGGCGGCCATCCCCGGCATCGCCAAAACGGTGAGCTCGCCGATGAAGGAACTCGCCAGCAATACCAGCGAGGGACTGCGGGCTCGGACTCCCCGCCTTACGGAAGCGAAGGCGGCCTGGAATCGCGAATTCGCAGAAGATCCGCACGACCTGTTTTTGGCCTATGCACAGAAATTCGGCCTCGACGAGGGACGGATCGCGGCCATGGACCGGCTCTATTTCCTGCTGTTTCTGCTCTCCGGTCTGGCCGTCGTCGGCGGTCTGGTGTTGCTGTGCTGGAATCTCTCAGGTCTGTTCCTGGCGGTGCTGGGTGTTTATGCGAGCGCGGGATGCCTGTATCGGCGGGATGCCTTGCATTTTCGGAAGCTGGTACCGTTCCGGATCTGGCTACAGGAACGCCTGTGGTGGATTTTTGGCTAATGACAGGCGCGCACCGGGCGCCGCACGTCACGCGGTACTGAATTCAGGAGGAAAGCATGGCGAATACGACAGGCAATGCCGGTTCTGGCGGGGATAGTGGTCTGATCCTGATTGTGATCCTGCTGGTGGTCGGTCCGTTGCTGGCCTGGTTCCTGCTGCAAACGCCGGTGGTATTCGTCTGGAGCTGGATTACCTTTGGCCAGGTCTGGCTGCTCGCCCATATCGAAGGTCTGTGGCTACACCAGAGCAGCGCTGCGGAAATGGCGGCGAATGGGCCACTGCTCCGCTGGTTGCTCTGGGCGCATGCGCATCCGAAGCAGATTCCCTGGAAGGACGTGGCGCGATACAGCACCGTTCTGGGAGCGTATTACCGCTGGCCGGTGATCGTGTTGCTGGCCTGGCTGGCCTGGCGGAATTATCACGCCGTCGAGTTGCGCAAGGCACGGAGCTCCATGAACGATGTGGTCATCGCCATGAAAGGTCGCTTTCCGTGGGGGTTGCCCTGGCTATGGCAGAAAAACGATACGCTATTAACCAGGCCCTTAAATATCTAACATCGCATAGCGTGCGGCGGGGTGGTGGAAATAGCGTGCGACTTTCTCGGGCATTTGGCGTAGCCCGTT
>NZ_JBYCKU010000064.1:0-58507 GCF_057473545.1 Acidithiobacillus sp. TH-A67 | reverse complement strand
TGGAAAAATCGTCGAGAACTCGCACCGCGTAGCCTTCCGCCAGCATGTGGTCCACCGAATGAGAGCCGATAAAACCAGCACCACCAATCACCAGTATCAATTCTTTATTCTGTTGCATAGTCATCCTTATCGAATCTAAAGAGTGAATGTTTCCATTTGCTCCAGATTCCACAGTCTCCGCGAGTCATTCGTCGATTGCGCTGGCTATCGGTCGCAACCAGCCTGGCACAAAAACGATTTTTGCAGGCAGATAATAAATTTTGTAATTTAGAGGCAATGGCTCATTCGTGACAACATCCACAACTATAGCCTGCTCTCGAGATTCCAGTGGCGATACCCTGCCGGGCGGCAGCTTCATCGACTCATTCAACACGCGAGATATGTGTGCGGGAAAGTGCGCGCCATTGCCAAAAACCACTGTCACCGCTTTCCCTACTCGGCAGCGTCCGATGTATTGGGGGTTGACGTAAGCCTGGACCCAGGAAGATGCCTGATCACGCACGATCGCCACATCGGTTTGCGGGTCGACCTGTTGCAGTGGGCGGACAAATACCTGGGCAACAATTCCCCGCAAAGGCGCTGGCGCTGCAGCAATGGGAGTCGGCGCTGCAGCGGCATCCAGTTTGGCAAGAGCCTCTTGCTGTTGTCGTTCCGTGGCGGTGATATCCATACGTGCCCGCTCAAGTTGGATACGCGCTGAGAGCCACTGCTGCTGTGCGGTAGCCATATCCGCTGCAGTAGCGGCACCCTCTTGGAGCAACGCATGCATGACTTGCAGATGATTTTGCCGCAGCGCCAACTCCGCCTGAGCGAGACGCTCTATATGCCGGAGAGCAGCGACCTCTCCCTGCCACAAGCCGAGCAGCGCCGCACGCTGCCCAGAAGCGACGCTGGCGGTTGGCGCAGCGCCCTGGCTAGGCAAAAGGCGTACGCGAAGTAATGGCTCGCCGGTTTTCACCAACTGCCCGGCGGCAACGGTACTAACCACTTCCCCCTCCACCCCTGCCTTGATCACGACCTGATGCATGAGCACAAAGGCTGGAGCGCTAGGAAATATGAAGCCTACAAAAAATTCATAGGCCAGCCACGCGGGCAACGCGAGGATGATTGCCAATAACACATACCAGCGCCAAGGCGGAACAGGCCTTTTGCCGGGAGCATAGCGGGTCGGCAAACCGCCCGATGAATCGGGAGACACAGGAGGCCGATCAAAGTGGATTTTCATGCAGTCCCCTGTCAGGAACAGGTACGCCGCCAAGACAGGACCATTTTACTGCCACGAAGCATAGGTGGATAGCGAGGTCACTGAGGCGCACGAAGGTAATCCTCCCACGATTGAACCATGATCCCGGCAAAGCCTGGCGAGCCGGATAGCTGATCGCTAATGCTTCGCCAGCGCGACAAAGCGACGGACCGACCAAGGGATGCAACGCTCTCCTCATCAGACAAATGAGGCTCGATGCTTTGGGCAATAAAAACCGGTAGCCCATCGGCGTTAGGCAATATCCGACGAGTCAACTCGACAACCCGCTTAGGATTTGCCACATAGAGCATGACATCCAACACACTGGCACCGGCACCTCGCAACGCAGCGGCTAACTCTGGCTGGCTGAGATCACGCCAGTTGACGGTTACCGCTATTGGCAACGGACTAACATCCCGCACAGCAGCAATTGCTTTTTCCAGACCCTCTTCCCACGCCGCACGTTCTGACTCAGGCAGCTGACTTCGTTCCGCGTCAAATGCAATTCCATCAATTCCGGCATCAATCATTGGCGGCAACCAGCGTAGCACCGCTCGTCTACCCTGCGGGAACACCAATTGGGGGTAACCAAAAAGAGCGTATACCTGCAGCCCGCTCGCGTGCAGGTGAGAGACCAGTCTGCGAAGTCGATCAGCAGCCTCAGGGGAATCCAGAAAGCTGTCGAGAGTAGGTGCCTTGAAAGACAGCAGCACCACTCGGCTACTGTCGGGTAGCGCATTTGCCTGTGCTGGATCGGCCAGCCAGGCTTCTCCATTCCAAACATACCATCCCAAGGATGTCTGAAGGCGTCGTCCCTTGGCCGACGGTCCCAGTGCTGCCAGGGTAAAGCCAAACCAATTCTGACGGAACTGAGCTAGTTGCGTAGATACCCGCGGCAACGCAGGTGGGGGCAGCAAAGCGAGAGCAGGAGACCGAAGGCCTGCGTTTCGCGAAAGGACATGGGAGGCTGAGCTGATACGAGACGCGGATGCGTGGGAAGGCAAAGGTTTCGCCAACGTAGCACGACCACTGCTATCCGCTGCTGAATTCGGTTCACCGATGGGGAAGCTATCATCCACTGGCCGACGATATTCAGGTTCAGATGGACTTCTCATCGTTCTTGGTATAGCAGCGTCGAGCTGACCACTCACCACCGCCCAAGCAATCACACTCTGCGCCGCACGTTGTTGAGCACGTGTGTAGGCTATCGCCGCCTGATACAGGGCGTATCGAGCTTGGAGCTCTTTTTCCAGCACGTCACCACCTAGACTGGCGGCACGGCGTTTAGCAATCACCCATGCGGCATAGGCTCCGCCGAGCTGTCGCCACGACGCCACCAGGTCTTGGCGACTGATTTGCAATTGCGACTGAAGGTCACGAAGCTGACTCCCTGTCTCCTGACGCTGATTTTCCCAGTCCAAACGCGACTGCAACGCGGCCTCCTGCAAACGCTGACGTTCGGCCCGGCGCAACTTAGTGATCTGCAATGGGATAGAGGCCTGCACACCCACTCCTGCGGTCCACCCATTGGGCACACCGAAACCTGGATCATAACCAGTACTGAAATCCAAGCTGGCACTGATGCCAGTGAAGTTGGTCATCTGCGACTCCTTCTGGCGCGCCTGCATGGCCACTGCTGCAGCGCGGACTGCTGGCACCGAATCGATCATCGTGTCGGTTACGGGGACATATGGCGCACTCACGGGAGGCTCGACCGGGATATAATCACCGAGCTTGGAAGAGCTCAGGCGGCGCAGAGCAGACAGCGCTAGACTCTGCCCAGCCTGAGCCTTGGCCAAATCACGTCGCGCCAGATCAAACATCGATAGGAAATCCTCCTGATCTGACAAAAGTAGCAAATGGGCCTGCTCGCGGCGCTGCAACCAAAGGCTATCTGTTGAGTCGTTGCGTAAGAAAGTCTCGGCGAGCCGCTCCTCGAGTTTAGCAAAATACAATGTGCTATTGGCTTCCAGGACAAGGCGTTCGACGGTATGGCGAGTCTTTTCGCCCTGAACGCGTGCTTCCTCGACCCCAAGTTTCGATTTCAGAACAGCACGCTGCTGGCTTTGAGCGGACCCTAACAACGGCAGACTCAGACCGATGGTGCTGGTACCGGTAGAATAGCGCACTACCTGCTGAGAGGATATAACATCCTGTCGTACCGCCCAACCAACATGAGCAAACAGCCGCCAACCAGAATTTGCGGTTGCAGCTGCCAGATCGTCTTTCGCCTGCTCAACCCGACTATCGGCGATCTGATTAGCCAATGCTGAGCTGCACGCCTCCTCCAACACAGAGGAAAGCGTTTGCCCCAATGCCGGCGTGATTCCAAACAGGAGACACAGGAGCAACGTGCTGCTTCTCGTGCACCGGGGCATGACTTCACCACCCATCAGAATTTTGATTTACGCAGCACCCACCATGGTGCCATGGAGGATTCCAGATGCGTTTTCCACAACATTTCCTGCAGGATTGCCAACGACGAATTTACGCGCACAAAAAACGCGAACAAAGGATAAAATGGAAGCAGGATAGCGTACGACAAATCATCTTTCCAACGTTCCGATACCAACAGCATGTAAAGACCATATAAAAAGCTCAGAACCAGAAAATAAATGAAGTACACAAACCCAAGAATACCCAATACCGGCCCAGGCGGATAGCTGACAAAAAGAAAAATCGTATACAATACGATAATAAACGGAAGCAGCAATTGTTGAATCAAACCACTGTAGATAGTAAATAAAAAGTTTTTCCAGCCAAGCACGCTAGGCCGGAAATTTTTTCCATACTTGCGAATATACAAATAGTAAAGATCCCCGTCCCAACGCCAGCGCTGCCTGAAAAACGCTGTAAAACTCTCCGGGACGTCCGTGTGACCGACGACGTGGGGATCGAAGATGATTCGCAATCCCGGGTGGCGACCAAAAAATTGCTTCATCCGCAGCGTCAGGTCTAGATCCTCCGCCGTACCCGTATCCCAGCCACCAATGTGACGGAGAAAGGAAGCACGGAAGACACCAAACGCTCCCGAGATGTTATTGACCATATTGAACTCCGACAGCCCCGTTCTGCCAGCGCTGATAGAGAGCAGATACTCCATCGCCTGGAACCGCGTAGCCAGACTCCGTGCGCCGTTACGCACCCGTAAATTGCCTGCAACACCAATGACATTGAAATCCACGAAATGGGCTACCGCACGCCGGACCATATCGTTGTCGAAGGAAGTATCCCCGTCGAGGGCCATCACAACCGTACCATGCGCGAAGGCAAGACCCGTATTGAGCGAGGATACGCGACCACCACGTTGCCACTTAGGCACTACCTGAATCTGGCGGTCTGCGCGTCCGGAAAGCTGCCGCTGCGCTTGCCGGGCGGCGCGCAGCGTCGCGGCATTTTGAATTGCACCATCCACCATCGGAATAATTTCTATAGTCCCAGCATAGTCCTGTTCAACAAGGGAGCGAATGGTTTTTTTCACCTCTTCGCCCTCGGAATAGCAGGTGATCAGACAACTGACACGCGGGAAAAACCCTTTTGGGGAGTTCACACCGATACGTCGACGTAATCCCCATCGCAGTATTCCCAAAAAAACGAGAAGCTGTAAGGGGAATTCAAGTAGCAAGGCAAATGGAAAAAACTTGGCCGCAACCAGCAGCATCGAACTTCTGGAACTGGCGTACCAGATATGGAGAAATGTCCACCATGCTTCGCTCCACATTATTGGTCTCTCTCACGCGGGATTTCCAATTTAGCCATCAAACTGCCCGCATCATCGCTCGCCGCGATGTCTTCAGGGCATTGCAACAGCGAATACTGCATCTGTAGTGGTGGCGAGGTGACATTCAACATCGATTGAACTACGCTTTGCACTCGCTCTACATATCCTTTGGCCGAAGACTCTGGAAGAAAAATCCAGAATACCTCGTCGCTGGTACGCGTAACCAGATCGGACTCGCGCAACAATTCGGCTAGGCGCCGACCGAGTTCATCGAGAATCATCTGCGTCTGAGGAGAACCCATTTCATTCTCGACTGCAGCAACATTCTCAACTTTCATGCTTACCAACCCAAAACCAAAAGTCGTATGGCGCCGCTGTACTGCCAAGGCCCACGAGATGACGCGACGAAAATAATTGGGCACGATAAAAGCGGGAACATCCAGCACTGCAACATTGTCATCAAGTTGCCCCATACGAAGAGCGCTACGTCCCTGAGGTGCTAATGTATAGGTAAAGACCTCTCGTTTTTCTAGCTCCTCAGGCTGGTTTTTGCTGTTGCACTGTAAACAGCGAGCGATGACATCGGGATCCACAAAATTATAGCGACAGGTGTTACAGTGGTATTGGTCCAAGGGGCGGTCATAGTCTACCCCTATGTGGCGCAGTCGGGTGGAACAATTTGGACAAACCAGCCCATCAGCGGTCATAAAGTCCATTTGCGGCGCAACATTCCCGCAAATAAAACAATGAATCAAGGAAGCCTTTGCAATATCAATGCTGCCACAATGGGGACAGACATCAATAAAATTGTGTTGTGCCGATCCACATCTCGGGCAGTGGTGAGTCCGGTCGCATAATTCTTTCGCCATCAGCAACCTGCGACGGGTCAAGCCCTCAATCAGGATAAAGGAAGCCGCTGCAGAGCTCCCTGATAAACTCTCTACCAGCGGATAACGCCACAGAGACGGGCTGAGACGATCAAGGATTGGCTTCAACACAGTTTCTGTTTGGCGACAATACAAGTACGCCAGCAATTTTTCATCGCTCTGTGCCTTGGCCGGATTAAGACGTAAGGTAGAGAACTGCTCCTGCAAAGCAAGCGCAGAACGCAGGGTATCTTCGCCAACAACGGCCACACCATCACCCACTGCGTCGAGCGTGGGGGTTATTTGAGACGCCATCGTAAACCAGACTGGCGACATCCAGAATGCCGAACGACGAACTTGATGGATATACTGCTCCGCCAGCTCGGGCGGTAGTTCGTCGAATAAGAATCCCGCCGCAGACGAGTCCGGATTCGCCAACACACTCTCAACATCATCAACGAGCACCCAAGACTTCGACGGTAAAACCTGAACCTTCTCAGACACCAGATAGATGACTTGCTGCAACCTCATGCCTCCAAGAGAATACCAAACTTTGGCATCCAAAACTGGCAGCTACCACGAAACAACACAAAACACTTTGACTGCCAAAAAGGGCGAGGACATAGCCTCGGCTCCCTTGACCCAACTCCCCCTTGGAACTCAGCGCTCCGACAACATCCGCTCAATGCGCGGACCAAGAATCAGCTCCATGGCATAGCCCATTTTGACGCCGGGCACGACGATGGTGTTTTTCCGTGACATGAAACTGCCAGGAATCATCTGCAGCAAATACGGGAAGTTCTCTTCCTTGTGGTCGCTGAAGCGGATCACCACCATGCTCTCATCGGGAGTAGGAATATCGCGAGCGATGAAAGGATTGGAAGTATCCACCAAGGGTACCCGCTGAAAGTTGATATGCGTGCGACTAAACTGCGGGGTGATGTGGTGGATGTAATCGGGCATGCGCCGCAGGATGGTGTCGACAATGGCCTCGGCGGAATAACCGCGCTGGGCATTGTCACGATGGATCTTCTGGATCCACTCCAGATTGACCACCGGCACCACACCGACGAGCAGATCGACATAGTTGGCCACATCGTGCTCTTCGGTTTTCACGCCGCCGTGCAGCCCCTCATAAAAGAGCAGGTCGGTGCCGGACGGAATGTCCTGCCAGGGCGTGAAGGTACCCGGGGCACTGCCGCGCAGCTCGGCCTCGGCATCATCATGCACGTAATAGCGCATCTTGCCGGTGCCGGTCTCGCCATATTGGCGGAAGAGCGCCTCCAAGGAGCCAAAATCGTTCCCCTCGGGTCCGAAATGGCTGATGGTCTTGCCTTCGGCAGCGGCCTTGGCAATCGCTTCGCGCATTTCGACACGATTATAGCGGTGGAAGCTATCGCCTTCGATCACCACCGGATTGACATCCAGGCGGTGGAAGATATCGTGAAAGGCATGTTTGACGGTCGTAGTACCCGCGCCCGAGGACCCGGTCACCGCAATGACAGGATGTTTTTTCGACATGGAACTGCTCCTTGATAGGCAAAGAAAAGGGGGTAGCACGCAGCGAGCGCGGCAAATTAGCTATGAGTGTATATCAGCGCAGCGGAATCGCTCAAATATTCAGACGTTGCGCGATGGCGAGCGTAGCCTCTGCCTGGTTCAGGGTGTAAAAATGCAATCCTGGTGCCCCTTCTCGCAGCAGGAGATCGCACTGGCGCGCGACCACATCGGCAGCCACTTCGCGCTGCGCCTCCGGTTCATCGGCGTGGGCTTCCAGCAGCAGGCGCAAGTAGCGCGGAATCTCTGCCCCACACTGGGCAGAAAAACGAGCAATTTGCTCAAAATTATGGATGGGCATCACCCCGACCAGAATCGGCACCGTCACCCCGCGCCGCTCCAGCTGGTCACGGAGCTGCAGATAGGCATCGGGGTTGTAAAAATACTGGGTGATGAGCGCGTCCACCCCAGCTTCGGTCTTGGCGACAAGATAATCTAGATCCGCACGCGCATGCTGCGCCTGTGGATGGACCTCGGGATAGGCCGAAGCGAAAATCTCGAAGCCACCGAAGTCGCGGATGAAAGCGACCAGATCGCTGGCATGACGGAAGAACCCCGGATTTTCCATACCTTCCGGCAGGTCACCGCGCAGGGCGACAATCCGGCGCACCCCCCAGTCCCGATAGCGCTGCAGGAGCTCCCGAATCCCCGCCTCGGTAGAACCGATGCAGGTGAGATGCGGCACTGCCTCATAGCCATCCTGTTGCTGAATCAGGCGCACCGTGGCCAGGGTACGCTCCTGAGTGGATCCGCCCGCGCCATAGGTAACCGAGGCATAGGCTGGGCGCAAGGCAGCCAGGGCGGCCATGCTCTCGCGCAAACGCTCTTCGCCCGCCGAATTCTTCGGTGGAAAAAACTCCACCGAGATTTCCGGCGTCTTCATCAGTAGCGGTAGGCGTCGTTCTTGAACGGGCCGTCCACCGGCACGCCCAAGTAGTTCGCCTGCTCTGTGGTCAACTGCGTAATCACCCCGGCAAAGCCCTCGACCATGTAGCGTGCCACTTCCTCGTCGAGCTGCTTGGGCAGCACATTCACCCGAATCGCCTTGGCCTTTTCCGCAGCCGACAGCTTGGCGAAGCCCGCCTGATAGAGGTGGATCTGCGCCAGGACTTGGTTGGCAAAGGAACCGTCCATGATGCGACTGGGGTGACCCGTGGCGTTACCCAGATTCACCAGACGACCCTCGGAGAGAAGAATCAGGTAGTCATGACTGTCAGGGTTGGCCTTGCTGCCACTCGCGGCGTCACGATAGATCTTGTGCACCTGCGGTTTCACTTCTTCCCAGGCCCAGGTCTTGCGCATGTAGGCGGTATCAATCTCATTGTCGAAATGGCCAATGTTGCAGACCACCGCACCATTCTTCAGTGCCGCCAGCATGCGACTATTGCAGACGTTGAAGTTGCCAGTAGCGGTAACCAGCAGGTCGGTCTGCGCGAGTAGATCTCGATTGATGCAGGCGTCCGAACCGTCATCCACTCCATCCCGATAGGGGGAAACCACTTCGTAGCCATCCATGCATGCCTGCATGGCGCAGATCGGATCGACTTCCGTAACCCGCACGATCATTCCTTCCTGGCGCAAGGAAGCAGCGGAACCCTTGCCAACATCACCATAGCCCAGCACCAGGGCGCGCTTGCCGGACAACAAGTGATCCGTAGCACGCTTGATGGCGTCATTCAGCGAGTGACGACAGCCATATTTGTTGTCATTCTTGCTTTTGGTTACGGAATCGTTGACGTTGATGGCCGGGATCTTGAGGCTGCCCTCTTTGAGCATTTCCCAGAGGCGATGGACGCCGGTGGTGGTCTCTTCCGAGACGCCGTGGATTTCGTCCAATAGTTCCGGATGCTTTTCGTGCAGGAGGCCGGTCAGGTCACCGCCATCGTCGAGGATCATGTTCGGCTTCCAGCCCCCCGGGCCGGTGATGGTCTGCTCCACACACCACCAGTATTCTTCTTCGGTCTCGCCCTTCCAGGCAAAAACCGGGATCCCCGCCGCGGCAATGGCCGCCGCCGCCTGATCCTGGGTAGAGAAGATGTTACAGGAAGACCAGCGCACCTCCGCCCCCAGAGCCACCAGGGTCTCGATGAGGACGGCAGTCTGGATGGTCATGTGGATACAGCCGGCAATGCGCGCGCCCTTGAGGGGCTGTTCGGCGCGATATTTCTCGCGGATCCGCAGTAAAGCCGGCATTTCCGTCTCAGCAATGCGGATTTCCTGGCGACCCCAGTCGGCCAGGGACAGATCAGCAACTTTATAATCAGCTTGGTCTTGCAACACGGCATTCATCGGGGTTTATCTCCTTTGAAAGACGAGCGCGGTTGAAGCGAAGACCCGCACCGAGCCTGACCGCCGGACCACGACGGCTGCAGCGCCCCTCGGTACAGGTAAAAAATCAGTTCAGACCGGCCGCGGCACGCAAAGCCGCGGCACGATCGGTGCGCTCCCAGGTAAACTCCGGCTCCTCGCGGCCAAAGTGCCCATACGCGGCGGTCTTGCTGTAGATCGGCCGCAATAGGTCGAGCATCTGGATGATGCCCTTGGGACGCAGGTCGAAATACTCGCGCACGAGGGCAGCAATGCGATCGTCGTCAATGACGCCGGTACCAAAGGTATCGACCATCAGACTGACCGGCTGGGAGATGCCGATGGCATAGGCTACCTGTACCTCGCAACGCTTGGCCAATCCCGCGGCAACGATGTTTTTGGCGACGTAGCGACCGGCATAGGAGGAGGAACGATCGACCTTGGAGGGATCCTTGCCCGAGAAGGCGCCACCGCCGTGACTCCCCTGCCCGCCGTAGGTATCGACGATAATCTTGCGGCCGGTCAGACCGCAGTCACCCACGGGTCCGCCAATCACGAAGCGGCCGGTGGGATTGATGAAATACTGGGTGCCCTTGTGCAACATTTCTGGCGGCAGGACGGGCTTGATAATTTCCTCGCGCACCGCTTCCACCAGATCGCTGTGTGTCACATCCGGGCTGTGCTGCGTGGAGAGAACCACCGCGTCGATGGCCACCGGGCGGCCATTCTCATAGCGCACCGTCACCTGGCTCTTGGCGTCGGGGCGCAACCAGGGCAAGCGACCATCCTTGCGCACCAAGGCCTGCCGTTCGGTCAGGCGGTGGGCGAAGTAGATCGGCGTGGGCATCAGCACGTCGGTTTCGTCGCAGGCAAAGCCAAACATCAGCCCCTGGTCGCCCGCCCCCTGATCCAAATCCAGGCCGGCACCCTCGTCGACACCCTGAGCAATATCGGGCGACTGCTTGTCGAGAGTCTGTACAACGGCGCAGGAGGCCCAGTCAAAACCCATCTCGGAGGAATCGTAGCCAATCCGGCGCACCGTCTGCCGCGCCACGTCGGCGTAGTCTACCTGCGCCGTGGTGGTGATCTCACCGGCAAGGACAATCAAACCGGTGGTGATCAGCGTTTCAGCAGCGACTCGCCCCCGCGGGTCCTGCGCCAGGATCGCATCGAGAATGGCGTCGGATATCTGATCTGCAACTTTATCGGGATGGCCTTCGGATACGGACTCAGAGGTGAAGAGATGGGTTTTGGACATGCGGACGGTTCCTCGGCTGCAGGCGATGTCAATCGCAGAAAAGTGAGGCAAATATAGCAGAGGGTCCGACCACAAGAAACTGAAAGGCGCTCATTGCAAGCGCGAAAAACCCTCAAGATCCCGATTGCGTCGGTGCGATAATGGGGAAGGCGCGCTTGCCCTCACTGCCACCCCAGAAGTAGGAAATGCCACCCGTCACCTGGACATTGTTCAGGGCACCCCCCTGCGCGCGCGGGGTGTCGAAGAGGATTTGATCCTGCACGCCAAGGCGCAGGCCGAAATGGTCACCCAAGCGCTGCTCGTAGCCGAGACCAAAGATCCCCATCGGCGAGGTCCCCCGACCAGCCTGCTGGCTGAAGACGTCGCTCGAAGCACCGATCCCCAAGGAAAGATACGGAGAGGAATCCCCAGAAAAGACATAGTAGTTACCAAGGATGGAACCACTGTACTGATTGGCATTGCTTTTGTTCTGATCTTGCAGTCGCGCAAAGGCCGACGCCACCTGCGCCTCAATACCCAGATGCCGCCCCAAACGCTGCCCGACACGCAGACCTACCGTGCCTCCGCCATCCAAATGGCTACCCGACCCAAAGAACGTATCGCCACCAAACAGGTTGACATAGGGCTGATCCGGGGCAGCCATTGCCGCGGCCGGCAGCACTGCCAGCCCAGCAAACAGCAATCCAGGGAAAAGCCCCAAAACTCGCATCATTCGCACCCGATCACTACATTGTCGTACAATGGCCACATTGTAGTCCTCAATCGTGCAAATTACCACTCGTATCCGTTGCAAAAAATCAACAGGAGATTCCATGCCGACCCTTATCTGCGGTTCCCTCGCCTTCGACACCATCATGGTCTTTCAGGACCGCTTTCAGGAGCACATCCTGCCCGATCGCGTGCATATGCTGAACGTATCTTTCACCGTACCCGAGATGCGCCGCGACTTTGGCGGCTGCGCCGGCAACATCGCCTACAACCTCAAGCTTCTCGGCGGCGAGCCGCTGATCGTCGGCACCGTTGGCCAGGACTTCGGCCCCTACGCCGAGCATTTGCAGCGCCTTGGCATTGCCTGTAGCCATATTGCGGTTCTCAACGATCAATATACCGCACAAGCGTTCATCACCACGGACCTCGATGATAACCAGATCACCGCCTTCCACCCCGGAGCGATGATGCAGGCAGGCAAGAATCGTCTCGCCGGGCGGATTCCAGCGGGAAGCCGCTGGGGCATCGTCGCCCCCGATGGACTCGATGCCATGGTGCAACACCTGCACGATCTGCGCAGCGCCGGAGTGCAGACCATCTTCGATCCCGGCCAGGCATTGCCTCTCTTCGATGGCGACACCCTACGCCAGATGATCAGCGAGGCCGATTATCTCAGCGTCAACGATTACGAGTGCGGCATGATCCAGTCGCGCACGGATTGGGACCTGACAACCCTCCGCGGCAAGCTCAAGGCCTTGATCGTCACCCAGGGCGAGAAGGGTTCGTCTATTTACCAGGGCGAGGAAGAGATCCGGATTCCGGCGGCCAAGGCCAGTGCCGTCGTCGATCCCACCGGCTGCGGTGATGCCTATCGTGCCGGCCTGCTCTATGGCCTGGAGCACGATTTGCCGTGGGCGACCTGTGGCCGCATCGCGTCGCTCATGGGTGCCTATAAGATCGAGGTTGCGGGCACCCAGAACCATCACTTTACACACAACGAGTTCGTACAGCGTTATCAGGACAGTTTTGGCGAGGCCTTACCTGCCTGAATCAGCTTTCGATGGGCTTATCTTCAGCCTCCCAGACGACCATGCCGCCGGCGAGGCTGTAGACTTGGGCGAAGCCCATCTGCGCCAGGGTGACGGCGGCAAAGGCGGAACGGGTGCCACTGTCGCAGTAGAGCAAGACTCGGCGTTCCCGCGCCTGCGACAGTTCCGGGTGCGCCTTGCCATAGTCGAGGTCTGCCAGCGCTTCCAAGTGACCGCGCGGGACGTGATGGGCCCCAGGCAATCGCGCCTGATGAAAATCCTCTGCCTCACGCACATCGACGATCAACACGTCTTCGCCGGCATCCAGCCATCCCTCGACCGCATCACAATCAACTTCAGAGATTTGTGCCCGCGCCTCACGGATAAAGTCTGCCAAGCTTTTTGCCATATTTTACCTGCTCCTGAGTCACACCTTTCCGGAGCGGCTACCATGGCGAGGAAATCGACAAAAGGCAAGCTTGCGGACACTTCTCAAGGCCATAAAAAGGTTCTATGCTGACCTTAAGTCCTGCAGCGAAGAAGGAGTCCGTCGTGATACGCAAACGCAGCAAGAGCGCTGAATGTACCCTTCCCCCCTTGGGCATGGATGCCGAGGCCCTTTGTCAGGACAGCCAACACTATCTCTTCCGCAGCCTGGGCGTTCCCGTCGCCGAAGCCACTGCCGGCAAGGTTGCGCGTAGCGTCTACACCGCCCTGGGCATGGCTTTGCGCGATCGCTTGGTAGAGCGCTGGAACCAAAGCGAAGAACGGCGCGCGGAAATGCGAGGGAAACGGGCGTTTTACCTGTCCCTGGAATTCCTGCTCGGACGCAGTCTGAACAATACCCTGCTCAACCTTGGACTCGAAGAGGCTGCCGAAACAGCCCTGGCCTCCCAAGGCTGGAAATTGGCTGAACTGGCTGAAAAAGAGGCCGATGCCGGCCTCGGTAATGGCGGTCTTGGCCGCTTGGCTGCCTGTTTTCTCGACAGTTGCGCAAGCCTCGCTCTGCCGGTTACGGGATATGGCATCCGCTACGCTTATGGCATGTTCCGCCAAGAAATCGTCAATGGCGAGCAGGTCGAAGAGCCCGACCACTGGCTGAAAAATGGCTATCCCTGGGAGATCAGACGCCCAGAGCGGGTACGCCGCGTTTCCTATCGCGGGCGCAGCGAAGTCTATATCGACGCTGCCGGCAAAAATCGCTTTCGTTGGGTAGATACCCATGATGTCCTGGCTGTGCCCTACGACATCCCCATTCCCGGCTATGCCAATGGCGTCGTCAATACCCTGCGCCTATGGCGCGCCGCCGCCACCGACGTCTTCGATCTGGGGGAATTCAATGCGGGGGCCTATCCCGAGGCGGTTGCCGCGAAAAACGCCGCCGAGCATATCAGCATGGTGCTCTACCCCAACGACAGTAGCGAAAACGGCAAGGAACTGCGTCTGCGCCAGCAGTATTTCCTCGCCTCCGCCAGCCTGCAGGATGTCCTGGCCGACTGGGTCGCAAAGCATGGGGAAAAATTCTCCCATTTTGCCGAGAAGCATGTCTTTCAGCTCAACGACACCCATCCCAGCATCTCGGTGGCCGAACTCATGCGTCTGTTGATCGACGAATACGGCCTGGACTGGGACGCCGCCTGGCAGATCACCAGCAGCACCATGGCCTACACCAATCACACCCTGCTCCCCGAGGCGTTGGAGCGCTGGCCGGTGCGTCTCTTTCGCCAGCTCCTGCCGCGGGTGCTGGAGATCATCTACGAGATCAACGCGCGCTTTCTGCGCGAGGTGGCGCGCACCCACCCCGGTGACAGCGGCCTGCTCAGCCGTGTCTCATTGATCGAAGAAGGCCCGGACCCCATGGTACGCATGGCCAACCTAGCGGTGGTCGGGAGCTTTTCCGTCAATGGTGTTGCCGCGCTGCACACCGAGCTTCTGTGTCGGGAGTTGTTTCACGACTTCTACCAGCTCTGGCCGGAACGCTTCAACAACAAGACCAATGGCGTCACCCCGCGCCGCTGGCTGCAGTCTGCCAACCCCGAGTTATGCAAGCTGATCAGCGCTAAGATCGGCAGCGACTGGCAGCAGGACCTGGCCGGGCTACAGGCACTGGCGCCCTTTGCCGATGACAGTCGATTTCGCAAGAGCTGGGCCAAGGTCCGCGCCGCCAACAAAGCGGCACTCTTTGACGTCATCAGCGAGCAGACCGGGGTGGCAATGATCCCCGGCGCCCTGCTCGATACCCAAGTCAAACGTATCCACGAGTACAAGCGGCAGTTGCTCAACGCCCTGCATGTGGTACACCTCTACGATCGCATCAAGCGCGGCGATCTGGAAGGGTTCACGCCGCGCAATGTGCTTTTTGCCGGCAAGGCGGCGCCAGGGTATTTCATGGCCAAGCGCATCATTCGCTTCATCAACGAGATCGCTCGTACCATCGATGCCGATCCCGACACCGATGGGCTGTTGCGTGTGGTATTCCTGCCCGATTATCGGGTCTCGCTGATGGAAAAGATCTGCACCGCCACCGATCTTTCTGAGCAGATTTCCACCGCTGGCAAGGAGGCATCGGGCACCGGGAACATGAAATTCATGATGAACGGGGCATTGACGATCGGTACCTTGGATGGTGCCAACATCGAAATTCGTGAGGCCGTAGGTGCCGAGCACTTTTTTCTCTTTGGCCTGAATGCCGAGGAGGTCGCCCATCTGCACGCGCGGTATCAGCCGCAACACTTCGTCGATGCCGACCAGGATCTGGAGCGCGTCTTGCAGCTCATCCGCAGCGGCTATTTCAATCCCTACGATTTTGGCCTCTTTGATTGCCTGCTGGATGCCGTACTCTCTCCGCATGATCCCTGGATGGTGCTCGCCGACTTCACCAGTTACAAGCAGAAGCAGCAAGAGGTCGCAGAACTATGGTGCGATCAGGACGAATGGCTGCGTTTCAGCATCCGCAATACGGCGGCGAGTGGGATCTTTTCCAGCGATCGAACCATCCGCGAATACAACGCCGATATCTGGCATCTGACGCCCCTGGTAGCGGAGGGCGCCAGTCTTGGCTAGAATCCGCGGGTGTCGGAAAAGTTTGTGAAGGAGTCAGGTGAGTACATCGTCCGTTCGCCCTGTGGTATTGCTCATTCTCGATGGTTGGGGCTATCGCGAGGCGGCGGAAGATAACGCCATTGCGCTGGCTCATACGCCGCACTGGGATAGCTGGTGGAAAACCCACCCGCATGCCCTCTTACAGGCATCCGAGGCTTCGGTCGGCCTGCCCCGCGGGCAGATGGGCAACAGTGAGGTCGGGCACATCAACATCGGTGCCGGCCGGGTCGTCTATCAAGAGTACGAACGGATCAATCGTGCCATCGCCGATGGCAGCTTCTACCAGAATGCCGCACTGGTGCAGGCCGTGGATGCGGCCCAGCAACGCGGCAAGGCGGTGCACATCCTCGGGCTGCTCTCTCCCGGTGGGGTACACTCCCACGAAGATCACCTGATCGCCGGCTTGCGCCTGGCGCGGGAGCGCGGCGCCGAGCGGGTCTATCTGCATGCCTTTCTCGACGGGCGGGACACCGCTCCCCGCTCGGCAGCGGCATCCCTGCGGAAAGTAGAAGACGCTTTGGCGCGTAAGGGTGGGCGCCTCGCCACCCTCATCGGTCGCTACTATGCCATGGACCGCGACCATCGCTGGGACCGCGTGCAAAAGGCCTACGATCTCATCACTCAGGGCCTTGGCACGGAATATCCGAGTGCCGAAGCCGCCCTGGAGGCGGCCTATACCCAAGTGGAAAGCGACGAGTTCGTACCTGCAGCGCGGATCGGACCCGCAGCGCGGGTAGAGGACGGCGATAGCATCGTCTTTCTCAATTTTCGTTCTGATCGCGCCCGCCAGATCACCCGCGCCTTTGTCGAGCCGGACTTCTCCGGCTTCCCGCGTGCAGTCGTGCCGAAACTCTCGGCCTTCGTCACCCTGACAGAGTACAGCGAGCAGCTGCCCGTGCAGGTAGCCTTTCCACCGAGTCGCTTGCGCAATACCTTTGGAGAGTGGATTTCCCGCTTTGGGATGCGGCAACTGCGCATCGCCGAGACCGAGAAATATGCCCACGTGACGTTCTTTTTCAACGGTGGCGAAGAGCAGGTTTTTGAAGGGGAAGATCGCGTTCTCATTCCCTCGCCCAGCGTCGCCACCTATGATCTGCAGCCGGAAATGAGCGTACGGGACCTGGCGGATCGCCTCATTGCCGAGGTGCAGGCCGGTCAGCATGACGTCATCATCTGCAACATTGCCAACCCCGATATGGTCGGACACAGCGGCAAACTGGAGGCCGCCAAGGTTGCGGTGGAGGCCGTAGATCAAGCCCTGGGCCGTATCGTGCCGGCGGTGCGGGCACGCGGTGGCGAGGTGCTGATCACCGCGGATCATGGCAATGTTGAACAAATGCTCGACCCGGAGACCGGCCAGGCACACACTGCGCATACCTGTAACCCTGTGCCCCTGCTCTATATTGGCCGCTCCGCCCGCCTGCAGGAAAGCGGCGCGCTGGAGGATCTCGCCCCCACGCTACTGCAACTGCTCGGCCTACCCAAGGCCCCGGAAATGAGCGGGAAAAGTCTCATCGAGCATACGTGAAGGATCTGACCCCCACTGCCGTCCTGCTGGGCAGCGCCCTTTTCTGGGTAGGCATCGGCCCCGCCCAGGCGAGCAATCTGCCACAGAAAATCCACGAGAACAGGGCCCGTTTGGAGTCCATCCACCAGAATGTGTCGGCGCTGCAGGCGCAGTTGGCTGATAAGCAGAAAACCCAGGCAGAGCTCCGTAGCGAGATCGCCCAACTCGACCAGCGTATCCAATCCACCCAGCGCCAGCTGCAAAGCATTCAGAAGCAGCGCCAGCAAACACAACAGGAAATCAGCGAACTGCAAGGTCAGATTGACAAGCTGCAACAAGAATTGCAAACGCAGAAAAAAATCCTCGCGGACCAGTTGCGCGCCGCCTACATGTTGGGTGGGGAAACCCCACTCGCGGTCTGGCTACAAACGGAAAAGCCGGCCGAAATTGGGCGCCTCAGCGTCTACTATCGGGCATTGGCCAAGGCGCGTCTGGAATTGATCGCGAAGACGCAGACAACGAGCAAAGAGATCATCAAGACGCAAGAGCGGAAAAAGCAACAAGAGTCCCATCTCGCGCAACTGGCAGCGCAGACGCAACATCAGGAAACTACCCTGGAGGCCCAACGGAATCAGCATGCCACACTGGAAGAACAACTAGTGAAGCGCATTGCCGCCGATCAGGCCAAAATTGCCAATCTGCAAGCCAACGCCAACATTCTCAACGGCTTGGTGCAGCGGCTCTCGGTGCAGTACGCGCAGCAACTGGCGGCGGAAAGGGCGGCGGCCGAGGCGGCGGCGCGCAAACGCGCGGCCGAACGTCTGGCGGCAGAACAAGCGGCGGCCCGCGCGGCTGCAGAACGGCGCGCTGCCGAGCGCGCCGCGGCGCAGGAGCGTGCCCGGATCGCGGCCCAAGCCGCCGCCGAGCAAAAACGTGCCGAACAACTGCAAAAAGAGCTGCATCAGCCTCCCCCGCCAACGCCGGTGCAAGCTCCGCCAATTGCGACGGTTCCCCCGGTTACGCCCAGTATCGCCCCGCCAGCCAGCGGCGCCGTTGGTCACGGTAGCTTTCCCCCTCCCGTCAGCGCGCCTGTGCGTCATCTCTTTGGCACGCCGCGGGTACAAGGCGGGCCGAACTGGCAGGGAATCACCTTTGCCGCGCCGGCGAGCACGCCGGTACACGCCATCGCCCCGGGCATGGTCCTATACGCCGGTCCGTTACGTGGTTATGGCGAGATCGTCATTGTCCAACAAGCCAATCTCGTTCTGGCCATTTACGGGCATCTGGCTAAGCCCGCCGTGCAGGTCGGCCAGAAGCTGCAAACCGGCAGCCTGGTAGGTACGGTCGGCAGCGGCGGTGAGATGGGTGATGATGGCCTCTATCTCGAGATCCGCAGCCAGGGTCACCCGGTCAACCCATTGAATTTCATTCGCTAGCAGTGCAAGGTTCTGGAGCCATGATGACGACGCGCATCCTGCAAATCTGTTTACCCGTCCTGACTATCGCGGTCATGGCTCTGGGTCCGGTTCCTGCCCGGGCAGACGAGAGTCAGACCATTCCCCTCAAGGAAATCCAGACGTTCAGTCAGGTCTTTGCGCTGATCAAGTCGGACTACGTCGCTCCCAGCTCCGACCAGAAACTGATGCAAGGGGCCATCGCCGGCATGGTACATGCCCTCGATCCGCATTCCGCCTATCTCACTCCCAAGGAATGGAAACAGATGCAGGTCTTTACCGATGGCCGTTTTGGTGGCGTGGGCATCGAGATCACCCCGGATCATGGGCTCTTGCGGGTGGTCACGCCCATCGACGGTACGCCTGCCGCGCGGGCAGGGATTCGTGCTGGCGATCTCATCATCAAGATCAATGGCAAAGCGGTTGAGGGTCTGGGCCTGCAGAAGGCGGTGGACGAGATGCGTGGCAAGCCGGGTAGCCAGGTCAGTCTCACCCTGCTGCGACCGCACAGCAACATCCCCCTGCAAGTCACCCTGACGCGCGCCATCATCAAGGTTCAGAGCGTGCGCTACCAGATGATCGCCCCCGACTACGGCTACCTGCGCATCAGCCAGTTCCAGGATAACACCGGCAATGCCGTGCAGGCGGCCGTCAAACAGCTCGAAAAAGATGCCAATGGCAAACTGAAAGGACTCATTCTCGATTTGCGCAACAACCCGGGTGGGGTGCTGCAGGCGGGGGTGGAAACCGCCGACACCTTCCTGAATCAGGGGCTGATCGTCTACACCAAGGGCCGCACCGGGAACAGTGACATGCGCTTTCGCGCCCATGGTCCCGACCTGTTGCATGGCGCCCCCGTGATCGTATTGATTAACGGGGGGACGGCCTCCGCTGCGGAAATCGTGACCGGCGCCCTCAAGGATGATGGCCGCGCTTTGGTGCTCGGCAGTCGCAGCTTTGGCAAGGGTTCCGTGCAATCCGTCATCCCTCTGGATAACGGCGGGGCACTCAAACTGACCACGGCGCTCTACTACACGCCAGCTGGCTGTTCCATTCAGGGGCAAGGAATCGTCCCCAACGTCGCCATCGTCCCCAGCAACCCGGAAGAGCGGCAAATCGATGCCGCTTTGCTCAAGGAATCGGAATTGGAGGGAATGCTCCAAGCGCCGGACCAGTGCCAGAAGGTTCAGCCACAGTTCCAGATTGCGGAGCCGACGCCGACCGCCACCACTCAGCAAAAGCAGACGCCGTCCGAGGGTCCGGATCTCGCCACCGATTTTGTGCTGCGCAAGGCCCTGGAGATTCTGCAGGGCGATGCCGTAGGGGTGATACAGGATGGGAAGTCGGTAAAAAAAGTCATCCCATTACCGACTTATCCCAGTCGGGATAAAAATGCCGACGCCAAGGTCAAAGCTGCCTGAGTGAGAATGCAGGAGGAGAAGGTGGCGCCGGTACCGAAAGTAGTCATTCCGATTGCCGATGGTTGCGAGGAGATGGAGGTGGTAATTTGCGCCGACATCCTGCGCCGCGCCGGCGCGGAGGTCTGTCTGGCCGGAGTGGATGGCACGCGTGCGGTCACCGCCTCGCGCGGCGTGCGCCTCCTGCCGGATTGCAGTTGGAGCGAATGTGCCGATACGCCAATGGATCTGCTACTGCTCCCCGGCGGTGCGGGTGGGGTGGAGCGCCTGCGGCAATCCGCCAGCCTGCGCAATAAAATCATCGAGCGTAGCGCCGGTGCTGAGAGAGTCGCGGCCATTTGTGCCGCTCCCTCTTTGCTTGCCGAGCTGGACGTACTGCGTGACAAAAAAGTGACCAGTTATCCCGGCGCCCTCGATCCGCAGAGCAAAGACTATCAATTTCAGACCGCGACCGTCGTTGTCGATGGTTCGCTTACCAGTTCTCGCGGTCCGGGGACCGCGATGGACTTCGCTCTCGACCTCGTCGTCCAGCTCTTTGGCCGGGAACGGGGAATGGCGGTGGAAACGGCCTTGCAAAGGCCGTCGGTTTACCTTTGATCCATCCCCATGGATAATGCTTCGTCTCAATCAAACTGAAGGAAAACGCATGAAACTTCGCGCAGTTGTTCTCGCCGGCATGGTCGGTGCTTTCTCTCTGCCCGTATTCGCTGCGCCAGCGGCCACCGTCAATGGTCATGCCATCGACAACAGCCAGGTGCAGGAAATCATGAGCATGAGCCCGGATCTCGCGAAAGAGCCCAATGCTCGCGAGCAGGTCATTCAGAATCTGGTCAACATGGAACTGCTGTCGCAGTATGCGGATCAGCACGGCCTGGCCCAGTCCGCCGACGTGCAGGAACGCCTGAGCCTGGCCAAGCGGCAGATCCTAGCGGACGCCGCGGTCGAATCCTATGTCAAGGCCCATCCCGTTTCCCAGACCGACATTCAGAATGCCTACAACAAATTCGTCGCGGCCATGGGCAAGAAGGAATATGAAGTGCGCCACATCCTGGTGAAGACCAAGGCTGAGGCCGACAAGATCATGGCGGATCTGAAGTCAGGCCAGAAGTTCTCCAAGCTTGCCGAAAAGTACTCCATCGACAAGGGTAGTGCCGCGCACGGTGGCGAGCTCGGCTGGATCGTTCCCGGCATGGTGGTACCACCCTTCGCGCAGGCCGTGGAAACGGCGCCCATCGACAAGCCCGTGGGTCCGGTACAGACCCAATTTGGTTACCACATTATCGAAGTGCAGGCTACCCGACCGGTCACTCCGCCTTCCTTGAGCTCCATGCAGGACCGTATCAAGGCCCAGCTGCAGCAGCAGGAGGCTGCCAAGTTCGTATCGGATCTGCGGAGCAAGGCTACCATCAACATCACCAAGTAATTCCTCGTTACTCTGGCGCTGCAGGGGCCGAAGGGGTTTCTCTTCGGCCCTTTGCCTTGCCTGTAGCCGGATCAGGCGCCACAATGAATGGAGAGAGTTTTTGGGAGTACTGGTGTGGCAACGCGAAGAAATCCTCAGCAACCCGTCCTGGAGCGGCAAACGCAGATCCGCGAGCCGCGCTTGTATCGGGTCTGTCTGCTCAACGATGACTTCACTCCCATGGACTACGTGGTACGCATCCTCGAAGAATACTTTCACAAGAGCCACGAAGAAGCCTTCCAGATCATGATGGAGGTGCACAATCATGGCAAAGGCATCTGTGGGGTCTACCCCTTTGATCTCGCGGAAACCAAGGTCACCCTGGTCACGGCTGATGCCCGTCAGCATCAGCATCCCTTGCGCTGTACCATGGAAAAGGAGTGAGCGATGATCGACAAGCCCTTGGAACAGTCCATCAATCAGGCATTTCAGACGGCGCGCGAATTTGGGCATGAGTATGCCTCAGTCGAGCATCTGCTGCTGGCCTTGCTCGACAACCCGGCCAGCCAAGAGGTACTGGATGCCTGCGGTGCCGATCGCAAGCGCCTCGGGCGCGAGCTCAGAGGATTCCTGAGCAAGAAAATTCCCTCCCTGGGACAGGCCGGCACCGTCAACAGTCAGCCATCCATCGGCTTTCAGCGGGTGATTCAGCGTGCCCTCTATCATGTGCAGTCGGCGGGAAAAGATGCGGTCACCGGTGCCAACGTATTGGTCGCTCTCTTCGCTGAGCGGGAATCCCATGCGGTGTATTTTCTGCAGAAGGAACATGTGTCGCGGATGGATGTGGTTACGTACCTTGCCCATGGGCATCAGCGCGACGATAGCCAGGAAGAAGGTGAAGAACCAGAAACCGAGAAAGAGCAGAACAAGTCCGGCAAGGATCCGCTGTCTGCGTATACACGCAATCTCAACGCCCTGGCCCGGGCTGGGCGCATCGATCCGCTCATTGGCCGCGCCCATGAATTGGAGCGCGCGTTGCAGATCCTTGCCCGCAGACGGAAGAACAACCCGCTCTTCGTGGGTGAGCCCGGGGTCGGCAAGACGGCTATCGTCGAGGGTTTGGCACGTGCCATCGTCTACGGCAACGTGCCGGAGATTCTGGAAAACGCCACCATCTATGCCCTCGATATGGGTGCCCTGATCGCCGGCTCCCGCTATCGTGGCGACTTCGAGGAGCGCCTCAAGGCGGTGCTCAAGGCCCTACAACGACAACCCAAGGCCATCCTTTTCATTGACGAAATCCACACTATCGTCGGTGCCGGTGCCGTTTCCGGGGGGGCCATGGATGCCTCCAACCTGCTCAAACCCGCCCTGGCGGCAGGGGAGCTGAAGTGTATTGGTGCTACTACCTACCAGGAGTTCCGTCAGCATTTTGAGAAAGACCGCGCCCTCAGTCGACGCTTTCAGAAGATCGACGTACCCGAGCCGAGCCCGGATGAGGCGGTCGAGGTGCTCCGTGGACTCAAACGGCACTTCGAGAATCACCACCACCTGCGCTATACCGACGCCGCCTTGCGCGCAGCCGTGGAATTGTCCATCAAGCATATCCACGACCGGCACCTGCCCGACAAGGCCATCGACGTCATCGATGAGGTTGGCGCCGCCCAGGCCCTGCTCCCGCCGTCGCGGCGCAAGAAGAGCATCGGCGTTCATGACATCGAGGAGATGGTGGCCAAAATGGCACGTATCCCGGGCAAGTCAGTCTCTCTCGACGACCGCACGGCACTGAAGAACCTCGAACGCGACCTGGGGCTGGTGATCTTTGGTCAGGATCGTGCCATCCGCGAGCTGAGCGCGGCCATCAAGCTCTCCCGCGCGGGGCTGCGGCACGCGGAGAAACCGATTGCTGCCTTCCTCTTCTCCGGCCCCACGGGCGTCGGCAAAACCGAGCTGACCCGGCAGCTGGCACAGCTTTTGGGTATTCCCTTGCTGCGCTTCGATATGAGCGAGTATATGGAGCGGCATAGCGTGTCCCGCCTCATTGGCGCACCGCCCGGCTATGTGGGCTACGACCAGTCTGGTCTGCTCAGCGATGCGATTTTGAAGCAGCCGCATGCCGTTCTGCTCCTCGATGAAATCGAAAAGGCGCACCCGGATATCTTCAACGTGCTCCTGCAAGTGATGGATCATGGCAAACTCACCGATGCCAGCGGTCGGCAAGTGGATTTCCGCCAGGTGATCCTGGTCATGACCACCAATGCCGGCGCTGAGGAACAGGGAAAGACAGCGATCGGCTTCGTCCAGAAGGCGAACGAAACCGGCAAGGAAATGGAGAGCATTCGGCGGATCTTCGCGCCTGAATTCCGCAACCGCCTCGACGCCATCGTGCCCTTCTCACCTCTGGCGCGGGAGGACATTCTGCACGTGGTCGACAAGCTGCTCATGGAACTGGATGAACAGCTCCTGCAGAAGGGATATAGCCTGGAGGTCAGCAGCGAGCTGCGCGACTGGCTGGCGAAGAAGGGCTACGATCCGCTCATGGGTGCGCGACCGATGGCGCGTCTGATTCAGGAGGAACTAAAAAAACCGCTGGCGGAACACATCCTCTTTGGCGATCTCCCCAAGGGCACGCAGATCAGTGCAACGCTGGAAGGAGATAAGGTCGTCCTGCGTCTCCCCGAGACCGCTCCCGCCTAACGCTGGCGGCGCCAGTAAGGCGCCAGCAGGCGGGCTTCCGGTACCTCTTCGAGAATGGCGGCGGGGATTTCCACGGTCAGGCCAGGACGTGCGCGGATACTCACCCAAAGCAGATTCATGCGCAGGTTGAGGTCGGCAAAGACCACCCAATTCTGATAGCGCTGCAAGACGCCGCCCACCAGACGCAGGGTGCGCAGTTGCCGTTCGCTGCTGTAGCGCCGCAAACCGGGGAAGATCATACGAAAGTCGGCAAGCAGGTGGCCGTACTCATCGCGGCTCGGGACCCGCTGCCACAACGGCCCGTCGGCCTCCAGCCGGCCCCAGGGCAAGGCAGCAGGCAGAGCAGCGGAGGCCGGGACCAGGAAGGTACCGGCCTGCGCGCAAGGCTTATCCCGGGAAGCGGGCAACGTCCTTTTGGATGATTTTACGGGCGGCTTCGACACCGGACCAATCCTTGAGTTTTACCCATTTGCCGGGCTCGAGATCCTTATAGTGCTCAAAGAAATGCCGCACCTGATCAAGTAGGGACTGCGGCAAATCCTTGACGTCCCTGATCGCCTCATAACCGGGTGCGATCTTGGCATGGGGCACGGCAATCACCTTCATGTCCAGGCCGTGCTCATCTTCCATCGTCAACACGCCTACCGGACGGGCACGCAGGACCGTGCCGGGCGCCACCGGCTGCGGGGAAACGACCAACACATCCGTGGGATCACCATCGTCCGACAGGGTATTGGGGATGAAGCCATAGTTCAGCGGATAGTGCATGGCGGTAAAGAGAAAACGATCGACAAAGACGGCTTCCGACGCCTTGTCGACCTCATACTTGATGCTGGAGCCTTGCGGAATCTCGATGACGACGTTGATATCATCGGGAACGGCCTTGCCGGCGGGGATTTCCTTCAACTTCATGCAGAACACTCCTCCTGGATGGAAAATGCGGCCCGCACGCGGGCCAGATCCGCGGGGGTATCGACCCCAATCGGCGGAACAACATCGCTACAGCATACCCGAATTCGGTATCCGCGTTCGAGTATCCGCAGTTGCTCCAACGATTCTAGCTCTTCCAGGGCCGAGCGCGGCCAGCGCGCATACTCCTGCAGAAAGCCAGCGCGATAGGCATAGAGGCCAAGATGTCGCCAGTGCTGGCCCGTGGGCAATTCGGCGCCTTGCGCCAACGGGTAGCGATCACGCTCCCAGGGAATGGGGGCCCGGGAGAAATACAAGGCATCCTTGGCGGCGTTCAGCACCACCTTGACGGCGTGGGGGTCGACCAGTTCTTCCCAGTGGGTCAGGGGCACCGCCGCTGTGGCTACCATCAGAGCCGGCTCTTCGGCAAGGGCGGCAGCCACCGCATGTATCAGTGTCGCCGGCATTTGCGGTTCATCGCCCTGCAGATTGACGATGATTTCGTCCGCCGGCAATCCGAGAATCTGAACCGCCTCGGCCAGGCGCTCGCTACCGCAACGGTGACGTGAATGGTCTGTACCGCCTCACCGCCATATGCGCGCACTGCCGCCAGGATCTGCTCGTCGTCTGCCGCTACCACCACGCGTCCCGCGCCACTGGTCAAGGCACAACGCCGCACCCTCTCGATCATTGGCAATCCGGCAATAGGCAGGAGCATTTTTCCCGGAAGGCGGGAAGACGCCATGCGCGCTGGGATGAGAACGGTAAAGCTCACTTGCTTTCGCCATCCAACGGCTCCGCCTCTTCCAGCAGGAGGACCGGAATGCCATCGCGGACAGGAAAGCGCAATCTGCAGCGATGACAGCAAAGGGCGCGCTGCTCTGCGCAAGGCAGGAGGGGGCCTTTACAGGCCGGACAGGCGAGCAGGTCGAGTAAACGGCGATCGATTTTCACTGTGGACTCCTCAAGGTAGCCAGCCGCTGATCGAGCCAGTGGTTGAAGGATGGCTCCCAGTTGATGCCGATCTCCAGCACCCAGACCTCCGGGAGACCAGTCAACTGCGCGCATTTTACGGCATCCTTGCGGGTGATGACGAGGGGAGCGGGTATATCCACCAGATCCTGCTGGCGAAAAACGTGATGGTCGGGGAAGGAATGCAGAGTTACCTGCGCCCCCAGACCCGTCAATGTCCGCTGAAAACGCTCAGGACGGGCGATACCCGTAACGGCATGGAGGTGGCGATTACGCAACGCCTGCAACGGTAGTTCCTGCACGGGATCGTGCAGGGGCACCAAGCGCGTAACCTGCTGCTCGAAGCGAAAACAGGGCTGTTCGATACCCACGAGGTCTGCGCTGCCAGCGGCGGCGGGATCGCAGAGCAGGGCATCGGCGGTCAGCAGAGCCGTTTTCGCCTCGCGCAGGGGACCGGACGGCAGGCAACGCCCATTACCCAGGGGTCTTTCCCCTTGCAGCAGGAGGAGGGAAAGACTGGGTTGCAGGGCAAGATGCTGAAAACCATCATCGAGAACGACGATGTCGTGCCCAGCATTGGCGGCAGCCAAGATGCCGGCATGGCGGCGGCGACTGAGAAAGACCGGAGCTATGCTGCGCAGCAGCAGGGGCTCGTCGCCGGCACGGGCGGGAGAATCGTCCGGAAGCACGGCATAGGGCTCCTGCGGTGGGTGCGCGCCATAACCGCGGCTGATGGCGGCTGGGTGCCAGGAGTGGCGTTGCAGGTAGCGGAGCAAAGCCATCGTCATCGGGGTTTTCGCGCTCCCTCCCACGTTGAGATTGCCCACGACAATACTCGGCAAGGCTCCGGGCAGGCGCCTCGCCCGTGCGCGCCGCCGCGCTGCCAAGGCGCAATAGATGGCACCCAAGGGGCGCAGGAGATCGGCACCGACGCCACCGGCGTACCACTGCCGCTCCAGCTCCTGGCGCCAGCTCAACAAAACGGGCTTACCAATCGAAGACCCGTTGCAGGAACTCCGGCAAGCGCTCCCCGGCCGCGCGACGCTCCTGCCAGAAATAGCGCCGGTAGGCATCGGCCTCTTCCCGCGCCGCAATGGGCTCCGCCAACACGGACGCCCAGTGCTGGAGCACCGCGGCGGGCTGGGCCAATTTGCGCGGCTCGGCGGCCAGGGTACTGGGCAGCGCCCATTGCAGGCCCAAGCCCTGACTGAGAGGACGCCCACCGGCAAAGATTTGCCATAACTGCATAGCACCGACAGCGAGGAGGTGCACAGCGTCACAGGCGGCCGCCAGGGCGGGGTGCCAGCGCGCTTCGTCCACCCGCAGGATACTGCCCACTTTCACCTGCTCCCGTCGCCACTTGGACAAGACTGGCAAATTAGCAGGTGCGCCAGCGCCTTCGAGAAAGAGCAGGCCACGCTGGCGCAAAGGGGAACTCTGCCAGGCGGCCATCCAGGCGGGCCAGTCGCTGGCCTGCAGGCCCGTCACCCAAAACAGGGCGTCGCCCTGGCTGCCCAGGATCAGATTACGAAAATTGGGCTCCACCTGCGCTACCGTCACCAGCGTGAGGAAATCCACCGGCTCCTGCAGTCCGACATCACGGGCGAGTGATTCCCACTGCTGATATTGCCTCTGACTGCGTGGGTAAACGGCCTCCCAGGGAGTGAGGCCGATAGCCCCCGTGGGTGGGGCGGCGATCGCCAAGGCAGGGGTATGCTTCTCTTCGAGCAATCTCGCCAGGGCAGGACTGGGCACTCGACCCAAGCCCAGATAGCGCAGGGGACGCAGCCGCTCCAGGGTGGTAGCCAGGGCACGGGGATGGGCGCTGGGGCCAAAACCGTAGCCGAGACGCTCAATGCCCGCCGTGCTCTCCGGGAACAGCGTCGCATCTTCCCGCTCGAAGGTCAGAATCATGCGCAGATCGCGGCGCTTGTCACTGATCGCTCGACAGAGCTCGACGCCCAGCCGCAGATCGTCATGCTCGCTGCCGCCCTGTAACCACAACACGGGACCGCGATCCCCAGGTAGCCTCAGTCCCCCCAAGCGGGCGTTGGCCTGGGCCAGACGTCCCGCCCGAGCATCCTGCCAGCTCGCCCAGCGGGCACGCCAATAATTGGCTCCGTAATAACTCATCCCTGCCATCCTTCTTCGACCCGCTCCATTATGCGGTCCGCACGCTGCCGCTGGGCCCGCATCTCGTCCTCCAGCTTCCGTTGCAGAGCGAGCATCTCGGCCGGGGAGGCGTCGGTCGCAATGTACATCGGCTCCCCCCAAAGCACCACGGCGCGACTACCGGGCAGAGGAAAGAGAAAGTGGTCCCAACTCGCAAAGCGACGTCCCCAGCGCGCCGAAAAGGTAACCGGAACAACCGGAAGCCCGGTCCAACGCGCCAACTCCAGCACCCCCGCCTGCAATTGCTCACGGGGCCCGCGTGGGCCATCCGGGGTGATCGCCAGATCGTAGCCTTCCCGCGCCGCGCGCAGCATACCCTTGGCCCCCTTCAAGGCACCACGCCGACTGGACCCGCGTACGGCCTCATAGCCCCAGTGCGACATCACCTGGGCGATCAGTTCACCGTCGCGATGCTCGCTGATCAGAATTTTCACCCTTTGCCCGCCTATCCGCCGGTAGGCCGCCGGAATCAGGGCGAGACGCCCATGCCAGAAAGCCAAAATGATGGGCTGCCCGGATTCGCGCAATGCACGAATGCGGTCGGCGCCCTCTTCCTGCCAGCGCAGACTTTGGGCAACACCTCTTAGCACCAAGGCAGCCAGCGCGGCGGCGCGGGACTGCCAGCGCCCTGCCAGGCGCACGGCTCAGCGTCCTGCCGGACTCAGGGTCGCGAAACTGATGCGCGTCAAACCTGCCGCCTGGGCCGCATCGAGAACGTCGATCACATACTGCTGAGTGGCGTCCTTGTCGGCACGCAAGACGATGACACGCTCCGGATCTTCGGCAGCCAGGGCCTTGAGGCGGGGCAGCAGATCGCTCATCGACAGGCCATGGCCGTCGATGGCCACTTGCCCCGTCGCACTCAGATCGATGGTGATGGGGGTTTTTGGTTCGCCCCTGGCGGCTTGCTGCGCCTTGGGTAACTGCATCGAGATGTGACTGTGCCGCACAAAGCTCGTGGTAACCATGAAAAAGAGCAGCAGCACCAGGACGATGTCGACCATGGAGATCACGTTGATCTCCGGCTCCTCATTCCTTCCACCCCGCGAGCGAAAATTCATGATTTTCCGCCTGCCAGCAAGTTGACCAGTTTCAAGACATCCTTCTCGGTAGCCAGCACCAGCACCTCCACACGCCCGCGGAAATATCGATAAAAGAGCAGACTGGGGATGGCGACGATCAGGCCCGCCGCAGTGGTGATCAACGCCTCGGCTATGCCGCCCGCCAGGGCCTTGGGATCGCCCATACCCACCGCACCAATGGCAGCAAAAGCATGCATGATGCCGAAGACGGTACCGAGTAGGCCGAGCAGCGGCGCGACACCGGCAATACTGCCCAAGAAGTTCAGGTAGCGATCGAGATGCGCCATTTCGTGGCGCCCGGCGTCCTCGACGGCCTCTTTGATGGCATCTCGTGGCTGCCCCACCTGCTGCAGGGCAACCAGAAGAATACGTGCCAGGGGCGTGTCGTTTTCATAGAGCTGCTTGACGGCTTGCGGCAGTTTCCCCGCTTCCACCATGTCGGCAACTCGCTCGACCAGACCCGGCGGCACAACCCGCGCCCGCCGCAGCACCCAGAAGCGATTACCGACGATGGCCAGGGCCAGAATCGCGGCTAAAATGAGGATGGGCAGCACAAAACCGCCCAGGCTGAACAACTCTACGAGATCTCGCACGCAACACTCCCGCCAGATAACTTACGGGAAGCGACTATAGCATAAGCACCAGATTTGCCGAGAACCTTTCTGTTACGCTTGGTGAGCAAGAGCGGGGATCAGGCCAACTCCCAGTACGGGCGGGGACGCGCGGCCTGTGGCAGATGCAAGCTGCCGTCTTGCCAATACCAGGACGGCCCTTGGTCTTCGCCGAGATAGCGGATGCTGGCATAGGGGTACTGGTGCAGCAAGGCATGGCGTTGCCAAGCATCCCAGGTATAGGGTGCAAAAATCAGCTTGGGAGCAATGGCAAAATGCGCGGCAAATAAACGTTTTTCCGTTGCCTCGTCCATATCCCCCAAAATCAATACCCGCCCGGCATCGAGGCTGAGCACGCAAGGCTGCACTGGGGCGAAGTGCAGGGCTCGGCCACCGGCGATGACACCGCCGGCACACGCACGTAGGGGTCGATTGGCTGCCCCCAGGCGATTGCCAACCGGAATCAGGGTCTCTGTAGCAGCCGGCAAGGGCTGCGGCAGGCTCAGATCGCCAAGCACCCAAACGCGCAGACGACTCTGTCCAGATTTCTGCAACTGCGCTGCGAGCAGTGGTGTCAGGGCTCGCTGATCCGGGCGAAGCCAGAGGTTGGCGGTGTAGAGTCCCGTCTCCCGGCCAGAGTGCCAGAACAACGCCATTCCCTTGCCCACTGGCAGCTCCTCCAGGCGAAAGCCATCCGGCACCGGTCCCGGCGCCAGGAGGGGTACAAAACCGAGATAGGCCAGATTCCGTCCCGGCCAGTAGCGCGGCAGCAGGAGCAATGCAAAGAGTATGGCGCTGGCGAGTGCCGCCCAGAAGCGCCCCGGGGTCACCGTCAGCAGGGCCCAGGGCCAATGGCGCAGCCAGTCGAGCATGGCGGTTACGGCCTGCATTTCCAGGGCCACGAGGCGAAAGAGCAGGCGGTAACCCAGTTCCCAGTCCAGCAGCGAGAAGGCTGCGCCGAGCAAGGCCAAGGGCACGGCAAGCAGCTCGATCAGCGGTATCACCAGTAGATTGGCCAGCGGCGAGATCAGCGAGATGCTGCCAAAGAGGAAGGCAAGCAGCGGCAGCAGCAGGATCGAGACCCGCCACTGCGCCGCCAGGGCCTGGCGCCACTGACCTTCCTCCATACCCAGACTGATCAACACAGCCACCGCCAGGATCGACAGCCAGTAGCCCAGATCGATGACCTGCCCCGGATCGAGCACGGCCATCATCGCCGCGCTGAAGGCAAGGCCGGACCACGCCGCATGGCGGCGGCCCAGCAAAGCTGCCACGCTGGCGGCGGTAATCATCCAGGCAGCGCGCTCCCCCGGACTTTGCATGCCCGCCAAGTAAGCATATGTCCAGGCTACCGGGATGGCCGCCAGGAGCGCCGCCTGCTGCGCTGGCCAACGGCGGACGAGGGCCGGAACACGGCGCCAGAGGGAGCGCCAGAGCCAGAGAAAAAAGCCGGTGATGACGGCCACATGGGAACCGGAAATCACCAACAGGTGAGCGGTACCGGTATCTCGGTAGATCTGCCAGACGCTTGGGGGAAGCTGGTTGCCGATACCCACCGTCAGGGCCTGCACGTAACCCGCCCAAACCCGCGGCAGGGCGGCGTTACTGGCCTGTACCACGCGGCTGCGCCATTTTGCGAGCAAGTCCAGAGGATGCCAGGAAGAGGCTGGCAGGGGCGTGGCGGAGACGATCTTGCCCACACCCAGCAAACCCTGCCAGAAACGCTGGCGTGGCAGATCGACAAAGGCGCTGTGGCGCAGGGTCTGTAGCGATTCCGAGCGGATTTCCAGGCACCAGCGTTGGCCGGTGATCGGGGCTTCGGGTAGGGCTCCGTGCAGCTCGACCAGAGAAGGCATACGCACCATCAGCGCCGCCGGCTCGGCACGCTCCGGCGCCAGGTGGAGACGCCACTGACCGCGCTGCTCCTGCGGGATATCCGCAATGCGCCCGGTGATAGTCAGCGATTGCCCGGCGGGGAGGACTCTTTCGAGCAAGTGCCGCGCCTGTAATCCAGTAATCAGAAAGGCCAAAGCGACGGCTGCGGGCAACAGCGCCTGATGCCAGCGCCAGGCCAAGAGGAGAAAAAGCAGTAGCGCTAGGCCGACTGGTAGTTGCGCTGGCAGTACGCTAACGGTCTGAAAGAGAATCACACCGGCCAGCAACGCCAGCGACACGGCGAGCAGCCCTGGCCAGGATTTGGACCAGCGCGCGAGACTCGCTAGACTAAGCCCTCTTTGTCCCGACAGGATTCCCTTTGCACCTGCCCGCATTTCTTCGCCTCCCGAGCCGTGAGGAAATCCTCCGCAAACGCCCTCTGGGACGTTTCACGCACTATCTGACCCACAGTGCCTACTGGCAACTGAAGCGCAGCAATCTGGCCCGGGCAGGCGCTTTGGGCACCTTTATCGGTACCCTACCCTATTTTGGGCACGAACTCACGATTCTCATTCTGTGTCTGGTCCTGCACCGCTGGCGGCGCATCGACGTCAATGTGCCCCTGGCGATGCTCCTGCCCTTTATCGTCACCGGCCCGCTCACCATCGTCGAGGTATTCTACGCCTCCTATCAGCTCGGCTACTGGCTTCTGCAGCAGGTGCACCTGGCCCCGGCCATCACCATCCATTATGCCGACATCCAGCGCCTGGTGCATGGCAACATGGGATTGCTGTCCATGGGAGACCGCCTGTGGCACGCCTACTGGGTCACCTGGATCGGCAGCATTCCCTTGGGTGCCACTCTCGCCGCCATCGTCTACGCCGGCATACTGCTCGGCTGGCGCGCATGGATCAACTGGCGCCTGTTTCGTCGCCGGCAAAACCGCAACTAGGGAGCAGCACTATCCTGTAGAGTACCATCGCGCAAGTGCAGCACCCGCGCCATGCGTTCCGCCAGGGCGGGCTCATGGGTTACCACCACCATGGCCGTTCCCAGCTCGGCATTGAGGTCGAGCATCAGCGCGTGCACCGCCTCGGCAGCGGTCCGGTCGAGATTTCCCGTAGGTTCGTCGGCAAGGAGCAAGGCTGGGCGGGTCACCAGGGCACGCGCCAGGGCCACGCGTTGGCGTTCCCCACCGGAGAGCATCCCCGGCTTGTGCTGATAGCGTTGCCCCAATCCCACCCGATCAAGCAGTTCCTTGGCCCAGGGCTCGCCTGCGGCCCGCTTCTCCCGGCGGATGAGCAAGGGCAGTAGCACATTCTCCAGGGCAGTAAACTCCGGCAACAGGCGATGCAGCTGATAGACGAAACCGATGCTCCGATTGCGCAGGCGACTGCGCTCCGCCTCCCCCAGGCGGTAGAGATCCTGCCCCAACACCTGCACAATGCCATCACTGGGGCGCTCCAGGCCGCCCATCAGGTGCATCAGCGTACTTTTACCTTGTCCCGAGGCGCCGACGATGCCCAGACGTTCGCCGCGGCGCAGCTCCAGATTGACGTCGCGCAGCACCTCCAGGCGTCCCGCGCCGAAGCTGTAGCCATGACGCAGGTGTTCCACCTGCAAGACGAGATCACTCATAGCGCAACGCCTCTGCCGGATCGACGCGGGAGGCGCGCCAGGACGGATACAGGGTCGCCAGCCAGCTCATCAGCAGGGCGGCGATGGCCACATGCACCACGTCTGCCGGCTCCAGGCGGGAAGGCAACTGACTGATGGAATAGACCTCGGGCGAGAGAAACTGCACGTGGAAGAGCTGCTCGATGAAGGGCACGATGGTCGGGATGTTCAGCGCCAGCAACACGCCACCGAGCACCCCGAGGGCCGTGCCAAAGACGCCGATGATTACCCCCTGCACCATAAAGATCAGCATGATGCTGCGTGGCCGCGCGCCCAGGGTGCGCAGAATGGCGATATCCGGCTCTTTATCGGTCACCACCATCACCAGGGTAGCAACGATATTGAAGGCGGCCACGGCAATGATCAGCGACAGGATAACGAACATCACCAGCTTTTCCATGGCCAGGGCTTTGAAGAAGTTCTCGTGGGTCTGGGTCCAATCCTGCACGTAAAAAGCGGGCCCCAGGATCTTTTGCAAACGCGCGGCAAAGGCAGGCGCAGCAAAGGGATTTTGCAGTTGCAGGCGTAGGCCGGTCACCCCGGAGCCCAGGTTGTAGAGCGCCTGGGCGTCAGGGAGGCTGATGTAAGCCATACCGCTGTCGTAGGCGTAGATGCCCACAGAGAAGAGCCCAACGACGGTGAACTGGCGCAGGGTCGGCGTCACCCCCAGGGGCGTAACGCCCCCCTTGGGCGAAATCAGGGTCACCTTGCTACCGATGGTCGCGCCCAGTTGGCGGGCCAGGGCACTGCCCAGGACGATTCCCCAGGGCTGTTTCTGCAAGGTATCGAGGCTCCCCGCCTTCATATCTTGCGCCAGACGGTTCACCCGCCCTTCCAGCTGCGGATCGATCCCTTCCACTAGGGCCCCACTCACCAGCCCGTCGTGGGAGAGCATGGCCTGGGCCTGGACGTAGGGCGCCACTCCGATCACCCCCTGCACCTGCGAGAGATTTTTTTCCGACTCGCGCCAGTCGAGCACCGGCACCCCGTTGCCCTGCACGATGACATCGGAGGTAACGGCCAGGATGCGGCTACGCAGGGTGTGGTCAAAGCCATTCATCACCGCCATCACGGTGATCAGGGCAGCCACCCCGATCACCATACCCAGAATGGCCGTGCCGGTAATGAAGGAAATGAAATGGTTGCGCCGTTTGGCGCGGGTGTAGCGCAGCCCCACCCAGAGCTCGAAAGGGCTCATGCCTGCTCGGGCCGCAAATGGGGAAAGAGGATGACCTCGCGGATACTGGGCTGGTCGGCCAGGAGCATCACCAGGCGGTCGATGCCCATGCCCACCCCAGCAGTGGGCGGCATGCCATACTCCAGCGCACGGATATAGTCGTGATCGTAGAACATCGCCTCGTCGTCACCGGCCTCCTTGGCCAAGACCTGGGCCTGAAAGCGTTCGGCCTGATCTTCCGGGTCATTGAGCTCGGAGAACCCATTGGCCAGTTCGCGCCCGGCAATGAAGAGCTCGAAGCGGTCGGTGACTTCGGGATCGGCGTCATTGGCGCGCGCCAGGGGGCTGACTTCCGTCGGGTATTCGATGATGAAGGTGGGCTGTAATAGTTGCGTTTCGACGGTCTTTTCGAAGATCTCGATGAGACGTTTCCCCCAGCCCCAGCCCGCCTGCACCGGCATCCCCAGCTCCTGCAATTTTGCCGCCAGGACTTCGGGATCGCGCAGATTCTTTGCCCGCAGATCGGGGTTATAGGCTCGCACGGCCTCGGCCACGCTCAAGCGCGCGAAGGCGCCCTCCAGGTCGATCTCCTGTCCCTGATAGACGATCTTCGTCTGCCCTAATGCAGCCTGTGCTGCTGCACGAATCAGCTGCTCCGTGCGATCCATGGCGATGTGATAATCGGCATAGGCCTCGTACCACTCGAGCATGGTGAACTCGGGATTGTGGCGGGTGGAGATGCCCTCGTTGCGGAAATTGCGATTGATTTCAAAGACGCGTTCGACACCGCCGACCACTAGCCGCTTCAGGTAGAGCTCGGGGGCGATACGCAGATAGAGGGTCATATCGAGGGCATGGTGGTGGGTGACGAAGGGCTTGGCCGTCGCGCCACCGGGGATCGGCTGCATCATCGGCGTCTCGACCTCAGTAAAGCGCGCCGCTGCCAACCCCTGACGCAACGCCGCCACCGTCGCCGAACGGATCTGGAAGGTGCGCCGCGTCTGCTCGGTAACGATGAGGTCCACGTAGCGCTGGCGAAAGCGGGTTTCGGCATCGCTCAGACCATGCCATTTCTCCGGCAGGGGGCGCAGGGCCTTGGCCAGCAATTGCAGGAAATGCACGCGCAGGCTCAACTCGCCAGCCTTGGTGCGGAACAGCGTCCCCTCGACCCCGATCACATCACCCAGATCGAGTTCCTTGAACTGCGCGTAGGCACCCTCGCCCAGCTCATCGCGGCTGAGAAAGAGCTGCAAGCGACCGCTACCATCCTGGAGATCGGCAAAGCTCGCCTTACCCATCACCCGCCGCGTCATCAGGCGTCCACCCAGACGGGCGCTGATCGGCTCCTGCTCGAGCGCCGCGGCGTCCATGTCAGCACAGCGCCGTTGCAGATCGCCGGCCTCGGCATCCCGCCGGAAGGTATTGGGATAGGCACGGCTACCCTCGCGCCAGCGCTGCAGCTTCTCCCAGCGCACCTGCATCTGATCGTTCCGCTCTTCCATGCCTTGTCCTCGTTCCCTGCCTCAGAGTCCGGCCTTCAGGGCCGCCTCGATGAAAATATCCAGACCACCATCGAGCACCTTTTGCGTATCGCCCACTTCGACACTGGTACGCAGGTCTTTGATCCGTGACTGATCCAGCACGTAGGAGCGGATCTGATGCCCCCAGCCGATATCGCTCTTGCTCTCTTCCAACGCCTGCTTTTCCGCTTCCCGCTTTTTCAGCTCCATCTCGTAAAGCTTGGAGCGCAACATGCGCATCGCCTCGGCGCGGTTCTTGTGCTGCGAACGATCGGCCTGGCAGGCCACCACGATACCCGTTGGCACGTGCGTGATACGCACCGCCGAGTCGGTCTTGTTGATGTGCTGACCGCCAGCGCCGCTGGCGCGATAGGTGTCTACATTGAGGTCCGCAGGGTTGATTTCGATTTCGAAGCTGTCGTCGATCTCGGGATAGATAAAGACACTGGCAAAACTGGTGTGACGACGGTTACCGGAATCGAAGGGCGACTTGCGCACCAGACGATGGACTCCGGTTTCCGTGCGCAGCCAGCCGAAGGCATGATCGCCTTTTACGTGGATACTCGCCGATTTGATCCCTGCCACTTCTCCTTCCGAGACTTCCACCAGCTCGGCGGCGAACCCATGCGCCTCCGCCCAACGCAGGTACATGCGCAGAATCATTTCCGCCCAGTCTTGCGCCTCTGTGCCACCGGCACCTGCCTGGATGTCGACGAAACAGTCGGCGGCATCGTGCGGACCAGAGAACATCCGCTGGAACTCCAGCTTCTCCACCGCTGCCAGGGCCTGATCGAGATCGGCATCGACGGCTGCCAGAAGCTCCGCGTCATTTTCGCCCAGGGCCAGTTCCAGCATCTCGGCGCTGTCGGCGACCTTGGTGGCGAGCTCATCCATCGGCCGCACGATGGCCTCCAGGCTGGCACGCTCCCGCCCCAGTTCCTGTGCCTTCTCCGGCTGGTTCCAGATCGCGGGATCCTCGAGCTCCCGTCCGACTTCTTCTAATCGGCCCCGCTTTTCTTCGAGGTCAAAGATACCCCCTCAGGCCGTCCAAGCGGGCCTGGAGATCGTCGCGCAGGGCGCGTATCTCATTCACTTCACGCATCGCAAATCCTTGTCTCGTGAGACTCCAGACCATGATCTGCCTGGCGCCAAAGGCGCATAGTATGCGCAAAGATTGCTCTAACGACCAGCACCGAGAAACATCTGCTACCCGAAGGCACGGATCTGTTTCACCGGATCGCGTTCATTGAAACCGAAGCGAAAGCGTTTCAAGGTCGGTCTGGTCAATCAGACCGTCAGGGGAGGACTGCGGGTCGTTTCCAGGACCGGTCCCGTAAACGGACGATGCCGAGCCTGGTGAAGAGACAAGCTCACACCTGTAGCGCCGCCGCGTGGTGCCGCAGGTGCTCTTCCATAAAGCTGGAGATAAAATAATAACTATGGTCATAACCAGCGTGCTCGCGATAGCGGAGCGGCTGCCCGGCCTCGGCGCAGGCGGCAGAAAAAATCTCCGGCCGCAGTTGTTCTTTTAAAAAGGGATCGGCCAAGCCTTGATCCACCAAAATTTCTCCCGGGAATCTTTGGCGCAGCACTAATCTGCTGGCATCCCATTCCGCCCAGGCTTGACGGTTTTCCCCGAGATAACCGGAGAAGGCCTTCTCTCCCCAAGGCACCTGGCTGGGAGCCGAGACGGGAGCAAAAGCCGAAACGGAACGATAGCGCTGCGGTTCGCGCAGGGCACAGATCAACGCGCCATGCCCACCCATGGAGTGGCCCATGATACTCGCCCGCGTCGCATCCACGGAAAACTCCTGCGCCAGGAGAGCGGGTAGCTCCTCAGTCACATAGTCATACATCTGGTAGTGCTGCTGCCAGGGGGCCTGCGCAGCACGCAGATAAAAACCCGCACCCATACCAAAATCCCAATGGGCATCATCACCGGGCAGCCGCGCCTCGCGCGGGCTGGTATCCGGCGCCACCAGGATCAGCCCCAGCTCGGCAGCCCAACGCTGGGCGCCCGCCTTGATGAGAAAGGTTTCCTCGGTGCAGGTGAGGCCAGCGAGGTAATACAGCACGGGCAGCCGCTCTTTCTGCGCCTGCGGCGGCAGGTAGACTGCAAAGCGCATGGGCGTCTGACAAGCGCTGGAGAAATGACGAAAGCGTGTGACGCTGCCGGCAAAGCAGCGATTTTCGGCAACACATTCGAGTTTCACCGCCGGCCTCAAAAGGTGATGACGCTGCGAATCGACTTGCCTTCGTGCATGAGGTCGAAGGCCTCATTGATCTGTTCAAGCGGCATCACATGGGTGATGAGGTCGTCGATATTGATTTTGCCATCCATGTACCAGTCGACGATCTTCGGTACATCGGTACGCCCGCGCGCACCCCCAAAGGCCGAGCCGCGCCAGTTGCGTCCGGTCACCAGCTGGAAAGGCCGGGTGCTGATTTCCTCGCCGGCACCCGCCACCCCGATGATCACCGAAGTACCCCAGCCCTTGTGCGCGCACTCCAGGGCCTGACGCATCAACTGCGTATTCCCCACGCACTCGAAGGTGTAATCCGCCCCACCGCCGGTCAAACCCACCAGGTAGGGAACCAGATCGCCCTCGACTTCCCTGGGGTTGACGAAATGGGTCATCCCAAATTTTTCAGCCAGAGCGCGCTTGCCTGGGTTGACGTCGACACCGACGATCATGTCTGCGCCGACCATCCGCGCTCCCTGGATGACGTTCAAGCCAATGCCGCCCAGACCAAAAACTACCACCTTGCTGCCAGCCTCCACCTTGGCGGTAAAAACCACCGCGCCGATACCCGTGGTCACGCCACAACCGATGTAACAAACCTTTTCGAAAGGGGCGTCCTCGCGAATCTTGGCTACGGCGATCTCCGGCAACACCGTGTAATTGGCAAAGGTAGATGTCCCCATGTAGTGATGCAGCATTTTGCCATTCAACGAGAAGCGACTGGTGCCGTCGGGCATTAAGCCTTTGCCCTGGGTCGAGCGGATGGCCTGACAGAGATTGGTTTTGGGATTGAGGCAATACTCACACTCGCGGCATTCCGGGGTGTAGAGAGGGATGACATGGTCACCCGGCTTGAGCGAACGCACATTGGGCCCGACCTCGACCACCACCCCTGCCCCTTCGTGGCCGAGGATGGCGGGGAGGAGCCCCTCCGGATCGGCCCCGGAAAGGGTGTAGGCGTCTGTATGGCAAACGCCCGTGGCCTTGATTTCGATCAGCACCTCGCCGCTTTTTGGTCCTTCCAATTGCACGGTTTCGATAGAGAGAGGCTGCTGGGGGGCGAAGGCTACGGCTGCACGAACGTCCATGGGATCTCCGAAGTTAAGGAATAAAAGAAAGATACCATCCGGTATGTAAGCTTGGCAAACTTCGTCCGAAAAACCGACATATCAGAATATAGCCATTTATTAACTATAAAATGAAAATTTTACTTTATAGATAATCTTGTCTTAAGTACAAATTAAAACTTTCCATTCGCCAAAATATTACTTCCAATAGATCATGCAGAAAACCTTGGAGTGAACAACATGACCCTAAAAACACTCAGATTTGCGATTTATCTGGCGATGATTGCGGCGAGCGTACGGGCCGGCGCGAAAACCGCCGAGCCCAGCAATATCGACCCCACTCCTCTCCTAGTACAGGTACAGGTGCACAATAGCGCCGAGATCGGGCAGCAGACGGAAACATTCACGCACCCCGCCAGCGGTGCCGACAGCAGCCACCTGCTCGACTTTGTGAGCGGCGCACAGAGTGTCGCCTCGGGTGGCGTTTCTGCCTTGCCCTATCTGAATGGCCTGGCGAGCGATAATCTCAATCTGCGGGTGGACGGCATCTCGATTCCTAATGCCTGCCCCAACCAGATGATCCCGCCCCTGTCGTATCTGCCGCCCAGCCAGATCGGCAAAATCGAAGTCTATCCCACGGTAGCGCCGGTAAGTGTCAGCAACAACGCCATGGGTGGCACGATCCTGGTTTCCGCAGAGGCACCCATCTTTGCCAGCCCAACACAGAAATATAGCTATGGCGGCAGCGTTGGCGCTTTCTATCAAAGCAATGGCAATATTCATGGAGAAAATCTCTCCATATATGGCGCCACGCCGCATTTTTCCATTCAGTATGCTGGCAGTCTCAGCCAGGGTGACAATTATCAGGCCGGCAAGGGATTCAAACCCGCGACATCCAGTATTCCGGCAAAAACCGTGGGCTCCAGCGCTTTCCGCAGCGAAAACCAGAGCGTGACCCTGGCCGGTCATTGGGATACTCAGGAACTCACTCTGCGCATCAGTCACCAGCACATTCCCTATGAGGGCTACCCCAACGTGCGTATGGACCTGACCGATAACCAGCAGGCCAGTTTCAATCTGCACTATCGCGGTGGCTTTCACTGGGGCTTTGTCGATGCCCGAGTCTACAATGTTCTGATCCAGCACGAGATGAATTTCCTGCCGGACAAAGTCACCGCCATGGCGGCAGAGATGCCCATGTATTCCCAGGGGGTGAAAAATGGTCTGCGTCTGGAGTTCGGGCTGGATCTCAGCCCACAGGATCTGCTGCGTACCGGCATCGAGGTTGCACGCTATCACTTGAACGATTGGTGGACGCCAGTGCCGGGTAGCCGGATGATGGGCCCGGATACCTTCTGGAATATCCGCGACGGTCGGCAGAATCACTACGATGCCTTTGCCGACTGGTCGCACCATTGGAATCCAGAGTGGATGAGCCGCCTGGGCCTGCGTTTCGCTGCGGTAGACATGAACAGCGGGCCGGTGCAGGGCTACAACCCTATGATGTATGGGAATCCGGCCATGCCGGGCTCGGTGCCAGGGCAATTCAATGCCGCTGATCGCTCCCGTAGTTTCAGCAACTGGGATCTCAGCGCCATTCTCCAGTACCACCCTACTGCCGCGACGGCCCTGGAGCTGGGCTACGCACGCAACGTTCAGGCACCCAGCCTCTATGAGCTCTACCCCTGGTCCAGCAACCAGATGGCGATGTTCATGAACAGCTTCTCCGGAGATGGCAACGGTTACATCGGCAACCTGCACCTGCGCGCCCAGACCAGCAACACCATCAGCGCCAGCCTCCACCTGCAGGAAGTCCACTGGGATCTACGGGTCACCCCCTATGTGAACTACATCCAGAACTACATCGGTGTCGAGCGCTGCCCAACGAACTTGGGCGGCGCCTGCACCATCGCCAACCGCGACGCAGAAAGCGGCTTCGTAAACTTGCAATACCGCAACCAGAATGTCCTGATCTGGGGGGTCAACCTGCAAGGGCAGACACTACTGCTGCACAGCCAGCAGTGGGGGGACTTTTTCCTCGACGGAAAGATGGCGTATACCCGAGGTGAGAATCTCAGCCTCGACGTACCGCTCTACCGGATCATGCCCCTCAACGGCAGCCTCACCCTGCACCAGGACTGGGGGCACTGGGAAAACTGGATCCGCGAGACCCTGGTCGCCAGCAAGACCCGGGTCGATCCCCTGCGCAATGAGCTGCAGACACCGGGCTATGGGCTCCTGGAGCTGGGCACACGCTATCGCTCCGGTCCCTGGCAGGCCAGTCTGCGCCTGGAAAACCTGCTCAACCAGCTCTACTATCAGCCCCTCGGCGGGGTGTACCTGGGACAGAAGCCATTTGTTTATGGCATCCCGCTACCCGGCCCGGGGCGGTCGGTGAACCTCGATCTCCGTTATCAGTTTTGAGATCGTAGTCCGATCAGCATGCCAGGCGCACCGCAATTCCTTTGGAAGCGGGCGTTTTCGAGAGCTTGTCGTGCTCCGAGATGGGAATCAGCGGGTTCAGCTCGGGATAATACCCGGCAACGGTACCGCGCGGGATCTCGAAAGATACGAGCTCCAGACCGTCCACCCGACGCTCTACCTCATCCGCCGCGTCACCGAGCAGCGATACCTTTTGTCCCGGACGCAGACCGGCATCGGCGATATCCGCGGCGTTCATGAGGAGCACATCGCGCGTACCCTCGATGCCGCGGAAGCGATCGGAATAGCCGTAGACCGTGGTATTGAACTGATCATTGGAGCGCAGGGTGATGAGCCGGTAGCGCCCCGGTGCATCGGCAAAATCCAGGGCATTGAGGCGTTCCGGCAGAGTAAATTCGGCCTTACCGCTGGGAGTTTTCCAGACCCGCTCGCGCGCCGCGTTGACTCGCCAAAAACCTCCGGGCTTCTGAATCCGGGCGTTGAAATCATGGAAATCCTCTGGGTAGGTAGCCGCGATCAGGTCGCGTACCTGGCCGTAGTCTGCTTGCCAGTCGTCCCAGCGCAGCTTGGGATTGGGGTCCAGGGTCGCCTTGGCAATCCCCGCCACAATCGCCAGCTCCGAGCGCAGCTGCGGCGAGGCCGGTTCGCGGTGCCCGATGGATGGGTGGATCATGGAGAAGCTGTCTTCAATGGTCACGGTTTGATTGCCCGTCGCCTGCTTGTCGATCTCCACGCGCGACAGGCAGGGGAGGATGTAAGATTCCTTGCCGGGGTACAAATGGCTGCGGTTGAGTTTGGTCGATACCGTCACCGTCAGCTGCTGCTGTGGCCAGACCTCTTGCAAGCGGGCGATATCAGGCATTGCCCGGAGCAGATTGCCGCCGAGGCTGATCGTGGCCGCCACCTCGCCGCGTAGCAGCGCCTCGCCAACCTCGACAATGTGCATGCCGTCCTTCTGCGGCGGTTCAAAGTCGAAGAGGGCGCGCAGCTTGTCCATGGGAACGAGCACCGCCTTTTCCGCGATGCCCACCGTGCGTTGCCCCTGCACATTGGAGTGCCCGCGCACTGGACAACAACCGGCACCGGGGCGACCGATATTGCCGCGCAGCAAAAGAAAATTAACCAGCATGCCGACGTTCGTCGAACCATGTACCTGCTGCGTCAATCCCATGCCGTATACGCCAATCACCCGTTCGGCAGCCATGTAGACCGCTGCCGCTGCGCGCAGAGCGTCCTCGCTCAAGCCGGTCTCCGCACAGATGGCCGCCCAGGATGTCGCCCGCAAAAAATCGAAAAAATCCTCGAAGCCATGGGTATGCTCGGCCAGGAACGCATGATCGATGACCGTACCACCCTGGGTTTCATCGGCCTCCAGGACCGCCTTGCACAGGCCAGTGAGGGCAGCGATATCGGAACCGGCACGCAATTGATGATATTGATCGGAGATTTGCGTCTCGTGGCCACTGAGCATATCCGACACGCTACTGGGATCGACGAACGCCACCAGACCCTGTTCCCGCACCGGGTTGAAGGTGATGACCTTGGCCCCGCGCTTTTTGGCATCCTTGAGGGGATGCAGAAAACGGGGCGAGTTCACGCCCGGATTCTGACCAAAGAAAAAGAAGCAGTCAGCCTCGGCCAGATCTTCCCAGATTATCGTGCCCACCGGCGAGCCAATGACGCGCTTGAGACCAACGCTGGTGGTCTCGTGACACATATTGGAGCTTTGCGGCAGATTGTTGTTGCCATACACGCGGGCCAGTAAGGCGTAGAGGTAGGAGGCTTCCAGACCGGCGTGCCCCGAGGCGTAGAATACCACCTGTTTTCTGGGCAGACGGCGCAGGGTCAGACCGATGGCAGAATAGGCCTCGTCCCAGGAGACCTCGACATAGCGATCCTGCTCGCGATCGTAACGCAGCGGCGCCGTGAGGCGTCCGGTCTTTTCGAGTTGGTGGTCGGACCAGTCACGCAGCTCGGTGACGGTATGCGAATCCCAGAATCTGGGCGTGCAGCGTGCCGAGGTGGTGTCCCAGAGGATCGCCTTGGCGCCATTCTCACAGAATTCGAAGGGATGGTAATTGACCGGCTTGGGCCAAGCGCAGGAGGTACACATACTGCCGCCGGGCTTGTTGAGACGTGCCAGGGTCTCCAGCGCCGCGGGGGTGGCCCAACTCTCGCCGTAGATATGTACGATACCCTCTACCGATCCCCAGCCACCCGCCGGTGGCTTGGGAAGATTCACCTGGGATTTCTTTTCCACTGCCATTCTCCCGATTTTGTCTAGACTTTCAGTATAGAGAAGCGGAGAGGATTACGCTGGCCCGCGAGACATATAATTATTCTCTAATCGTACTTTGTTTAAAAAACCTAAGAATCTGGATGCTCGGCATCCGTGGTCACAGGTAAAGGTGCGCCCTCAGAGGCTAATACCGTCGCCACATCGCGCGGATAGGTGAACGCCGCGAAAACCATGGCGAGGCCGGCAATCAAGAGAAGAATCAGCAAAAGCAGAAAGGCATGCCCGAGGGCCTCGGCGCCTTGCCCATCGCTTTTCTGAAAATATCCAACCAAAAGCCCAATCATCAGCGGCGCCAAACCCACCAGAGTATAGCGCACCAGATTGCGTACACTTTCTGCTCGCCCCCACAAGCGGGAGTGCATGATATCGAGACGCGCGGCATCCAGAGTTGGATTGGTAGCGCCCAAAAACAAGGCCGCCAGAAAAAAACAAGGCGCCGCCACCCAGACGCTGGGCAGCAGGAAGGCCGGCAGAAAGGCCAGCACCGTCAGAAAGAAGGACCCCGCTGCCACCCACACCCGTGCCGCGACAATGTGCCGGTGCAACAATCGATCTGCGAGCCAGCCACTGAGCAAAACTCCGAAGATTCCGCCACTGCCTAGCCCCATGAACAGGATGCTGGCGGTATCGGCGGGGAGATCGAAGCGCTGCATAAGATAGAGATCGGCAAACACCAAAAGTCCGGTGAAATAAAAATAACTGGCCGACGAGCCGAGAACGAGAATGATGTTGGTACGAATGGTGACGATGTAGCGCACCGCCCGTGTCCACGGCCAGCAGGTCGGATCCTCGTGCATCACCCGGTCGGGGTATGGCGAAATCGCCATCCGACGAATCAGATCGGCAACCTTGTGGGAACGCGCTGGGGCGGAGTCAGAGCGCGAAAGGCTTGTGGAGCCGGTGGCAATTTTCTCCATCGTATTGCGTTGCGGCTCCCGCAGATACCGTCGTATAACGACAACTCCCAATAATCCCAACAATGCCAGGCTCCAAAAAGCAAAACGCCAGCCCAGGAGGTCGGCGACGATACTCGCCACCAGCATCCCGATTCCGGCACCCAACAACTCACCACCTACAATCAGGCCAAAAATTCTGCCACGCTGAGAGGGCGGAAAGTAATCCCCGGTCAGGGAGGCGACCACCGCGCCGACGGAGATACCGCTGGCACCGACCACGATCTGCGCCAGCAAGAGCTCCAGATAACCGGGAATGAAGCCGCTGGCAGCCATACCCAGTGCCCAGCTGCCAGCAAAAATGGCCAGGAGATGCACGCGCTTTCGTCGATCCACCCAGATCCCAGCGATCAGGGTTAGTATCGCGCCAGAGAGCGAGGCTACCGTACCCACCAGACCAAATCGCGCGTCGCTGATGTGTAATGTGGCCTCCAGTGCATGGGCCAACGCCCCAAGCGCTGCGAGGTTTGCCGATGCCACTCCCAATACCGCGGCGAGTATTACCACTACTCGGGCACGATTGGGCAGATGTTGCGAAAAACGATATTCGAGATGCTCGTATTCGGAACAGAGCCAATGTTCCAGGTTGACGAGATTTTCCCTGTTGATCATAGAGGTAGTATAAGCGAAAAGAGAATAGACGGCCTTGACCTTACAAGCCAGTAAAGGGTTTATCCTGTAATCATGAACAGCACATTGACACCCGAATCCATCGATAAGAAGATCGCGCGCACCCCGAGCACCCAGCGCCTGCGCGTGGGGGTAACGGGCATGACCTGTGCCTCCTGCAGCAGCCGGGTGGAACGGGCCTTGAACAAGGTGGCGGGGGTGGAAGCGAGCGTCAACCTGGCGACGGAAACGGCGGAGATCCAGTTTGATCCGGCGCAAACGCCCGTCGCCACCGTCGTTGCCGCTATCGAAAAGGCTGGCTACGGCGCCCTCAGCGCCGAAGCGCAATTGGCCGTGGAGGGGATGACCTGTGCATCCTGTAGCAGCCGGGTGGAGCGTACCCTGCGCCGTCTGCCCGGGGTGCTCGAAGCTGGCGTAAACTTGGCAACGGAGCGCGCGCAGGTCCGCTACCTGCCAAGCAGCATCACCGTCGACGAGATGATAGCCGCCATCCAGGCAGCGGGCTACGGCGCCAGAAACCTGGACCACAGCGAGGAGGCGGAGGAAGGCGACCACAAGGCCGCCCTCCTGCATGCCATGGGCCGTGATGTGGTCCTCGCTATCAGTTTCGCCCTCATCGTTCTTCTTCTGGCGATGGGATCGGCATTTTCGCCCGCTTTTGCCGCCTGGCTACAGACTAACGCGCCACTGCCCAAATTTTGGGAGGGTGTGCAGTTTATTCTGGCAAGTATCGTGCTGTTCTGGCCCGGACGGCGTTTTTTCCGCCCTGGTTGGATTGCCTATCGTCACCTATCCCCCGACATGAATTCCCTCGTCGCCACCGGTACCGGCGCGGCCTGGCTCTATAGCAGCCTGGTGCTTTTTGTCCCCTTCGTCTTTCCCGCCAGTGCTCGTCATCTCTATTTCGACTCCGCGGCCGTGGTCATCGCCGCCGTATTGCTCGGCAAATATCTGGAAGAGGTCGCCAAGGGACGCAGCTCGGCGGCCATCCGCGCCTTGTTGCAACTGCAGACGAAAACTGCGCGACGCATCGATGCGCAAGGGCAGGAAGAGGAAGTGTCCGTTACCCAATTGCGTCTCGGCGATCATCTCCTGGTGCGACCCGGAGAGCGTATTCCGGCGGATGGCCGGGTGCTGGAGGGCAGCGCCCATGTCGATGAAGCAATGCTGAGCGGTGAACCGATTCCGCAAAAACGCGAAGCGGGCGCCGAGGTCTTTGCCGGCACCTTCTGCCAGGATGGACGCCTGCGCATCGAGGTCACGCGCTTGGGGAAAGACTCGGTGCTGGCGCAGATCATTGCCCTGGTGGAGTCCGCGCAGAGCGGCAAGTTGCCCATCCAGGGTCTCGCGGACCGGGTGATCCGCATCTTTTCCCCGCTGGTTCTCGCCATCGCCTTGTTGAGCTTTCTGTTCTGGTCGCTCTACAGCGCCAACGTCAGTCTGGCATTGGCCACGGCCGTGGCCGTGCTGGTGGTTGCCTGCCCCTGCGCCATGGGTCTTGCCACACCAGCCGCCATCATGGTAGGCACCGGGCGCGCTGCTGAACTGGGGGTCCTCTTTCGCAAGGGCAGTGCCCTGGAGATGCTCGCCGGAGTCGACACGGTATTGTTCGACAAAACCGGTACCGTCACCCGCGGACGCCCGACCCTGGTCGCTCGCGGTGGTGCCCAGGAAGCGCTGGCGATTGCGGCGGCGGTCGAGCGCGATTCGGAACACCCCATCGCCCGCGCCATTGTCGATGCGGCACCCGCGCCTTCCCAGCCGGTTGAGAATTTCCGGGTCGTGCCTGGGCAAGGCGTCGAAGGGCAGTTGGCTGGCACCCAGGTGCGGGTGGGTACCCAGGAGTTTCTGGAGCAGCAGAATATCGCCATCCCCGAGGACGACGAACTGCGTATCCAGGAAGCGGCCGGTGCGACTATCGTCTTTGTCGCTCAGGGCAATGCGTATCTGGGGTGGCTGGCGGTAGCCGATGCCTTACGGGTCGAAGCGCCAGAAGTCTGCACCGCGCTACGTCAGATGGGAATGAATCTAGCCCTGGTGACTGGCGACGGCGCGGCACCTGCGCGCCGGGTGGCGAAACAACTTGGCATCGAAGAGGTACATGCGCGGATCCTGCCGCAGGACAAGGCCAAGGTCGTCCAGAAGTATCAGGCCCGGGGTCGGCGGGTTGCCTTCATCGGCGACGGCATCAACGATGCCCCGGCCCTCGCCCAGGCGGATGTCGGGATTGCTCTGGCAAGCGGTACGGAAATCGCCATGGAGGCCGCCGACGTGACGCTGAGCCACCCCGACCTCGGCACCCTGGTCACCGCTCTACGGGCAGCTCGGCAAACCCTGGGGCGGATTCGCGGCAATCTTTTCTGGGCCTTCTTTTACAACATCCTCTTGATTCCTCTAGCAGCCGGAGTCTTTTTGCCCTGGGGACTGCAGCTCAACCCCATGCTCGCTGGGGTTGCCATGGGTTTTTCCTCGATCTTCGTGCTTGGCAACAGCCTGCGCCTGCGGCGCATCCGTGCCTTCGTCGCCTAGCACGGCTCCGCATGGCGAATCTGCAGTTGCAGGCGCGATTCACCGCGCCAGTCGTTGCGCTCCAGGGCATAGGCGAAACGGACTTGCTGGCCAGCCTGCACGGGCCGCACGCCATCCTCACTGGCAAAGAACCAGATGGCGTCAAAATCCTCGCCGCCCATACGCAGCGCAAGCTTGAGGTGGCGGCCATCGCCCACCGACCGTAGACTGCTGATCGTCCCTTCCCCAACAAAGAGGGGTGCCTCCCACTGCCGCCCAAAGGGCTCCAACTCGCTGATTTCCAGCAACTGTTCCATGCTGGGCAGGGTCGGCATAGCGCCATCGGTCCAGATGCGCGGGCCGCGCGGTTCTTCTCCAAAATGCACCGCCGCTAACTCTGCCCAGGCGCTACGAAAGACATCCAGGGCGCTGCGCCGCAGGGTGACCCCCCCCGCCCCGGCATGTCCGCCCCAAGCAAGGAAGGCATCGGGATGGCGGGAGGCGATCTTCGCCAGGGCGTCCCGTATGTGGAAAGCACCAACACTGCGTAGCGAAGCGCTGACGAGATCAGGATCTTCCTTGGGAGTAAAAAAAGCCACCGGGCGACCTGTCGCCTCAACGATCTTGGCCGCGCAGATTCCTTGCACCCCGGCATGTCCTGCGGGGTCGAAGATGCACAGCGCCGCTGCATCGGAACGCAGCTGTTCCTGCACCTGCCGCTGCGCCGCACCCAGCATCTGCGCCTGCACCGCCTTGCGCGCCTCGTTATCCTCCAAAAGCACGGCAGCGAGGCTTTCCGCCTCGGGCAGATTTTCGCTCAAAAACAGTCGTACGCTGTCCTCCGCCGAGTCGAGACGGCCTCGGGCATTGATCAACGGTGCAAAGCGAAAGGCCAGGGTGGCCGCGTCAATCTGCGCACTACTCCGGGTCAAGGCGGCGAGGGCGGTCCAGACCGGCCGCCGGCGAGGTCCGTTCATCAAGCGCAATCCGTACGCGATAACGGCTCGGTTGTTGGGGGAGCGGGCCAGATCCACACAGTCCGCCACCGTCCCCAAGGCCACCAGATCCAGCAAGTCACCCAGTTTGGGGGCAGCGGCCGGCAGCAAGCCTGCCTTCTGCAAGCCCTGGCGCACCGCACAGCAATACAGCCAGGCGACATGGACGCCAGCCACATAGGGGTCGGGAAACTGCCCATCGCGGCGTAGCGGATTGACGCAGGCAACCGCACCGGCGGGCGGGCCCGCCTCCGGAATCCCGTGGTGATCGGTGACGATGACGGTAAGGCCTGCAGCTTGCAAGCGGGCAATGCGCTCCTGATCGCTGCTGCCCTGATCGGCGGTAATCACCAGGGCCGGACGCGGTGCCTCGGCCAGAATGCGCTCGGTGAGGTTCTCCGAGACACCATAGCCATCGCGCAGGCGATGGCCGATGTAGCTGTGCAGCCGCTCTTCCGGCACCAAAAAATGGTCGCGAAAGGCCAGTTTCAGCACCGCATGGGCAGAGGCACCATCGGCGTCATAATCAGAGATGAGGAGAATCGGCAGGCGCTGTCGCAGCGCGTCGATGGTAGCTTGCACCGCGACATCGATGTCGGGGAGCAAGTCGGGAGGACTCAGTTGCGCGAGTTTTCCCGATAGCAGATCCGCCACGCATCCGGCATGCTCCGCGCCCAGGCGGCCAGCGATGATGCGCGCCTGCAAAGGGCGATAGCCGATGGCTAGCGCCGCCGATTCCACTTCCGCAGAGACTTTCCGCGTGCAGATTTCCGGTCGCTGCATCGCTACCAATGTCCGTGTCGCAGCGCCGCACCCGGCTGCCGGCGGCGACGCCAGAAGGCCCAGCGGCTACGCGGTGACAGGTACAGGTGCTCCAGACCATCCCCCTGGGCAAGTAGCCCGGTGTAGAGGTCGATGGTACCGTGCCTTTGGCGAAAAGCGCGCAGCGCGGCTGCCTGTTGCTCGAACTGCGCCGCCACCTCGGGAAGACGCCAGTCCTCCGGCCACACCCACAGCAGAGCCTCGGGCCAAGGATCCTGGCCGGGACTCCAGTCCGCCAGCCCCAGCCACCGCTGGGCCGCGCGCAGCTCCTCGCCCGTCGCCGCCAAGTGGGTCCAGTGGCTTTGCGGGCGCTCGCTGGGCAGGCTTCCCTCGCCCCAGGGCCAGAAGTAACACCAGGGGTCGAGACCCTCGGCACTGCGCTTTTCGTTGTAGGAATGTGCGGCCAGCAGCATCTGCAATTCGTTGAGAAAGGCGTGCACGGCGCGGGCATCGGCACCCTGAATCCGCTCCACCAAGGGTTCGTGGCCCCACACCGTATTGGGGTCGGGGGTGTGCAGCGCGAGGGGAGAGCGGCTGCACAGATACCAGCGCTGGCGGCCCCGCTGCAGCCGCCAGGGCATGGCGGCAAAATGGGCCTGGGCGGCGGCGAACAATGCGGCGTCCTCAGCCTCTGGCAACTTGCCGACGGGCGTTAGCACCGCCCTCCCCGCCTGCCCGCCAATCGCCACCGGCTCCAAGGCCAGTGTCCAGTCACTGGCGCAGTCTACGCCATCCTGCCATGCCAGTAAGGCGGCGGCTGGCAGCGATGCAGAAAAACCCAGGAGCCGGCCCGCCGCCTCCAAGCTGGATTGCGTCGCCAGACGCTCGGCCCGGCCCTGCCCCCAAAGCCTCGGCAGCAGCGTACCGAGCCTTTCCTCGGGCAGTCCGTGGAGGCCCGTGAGCCACAGGCCCAGTCGCGACATCAGCGCTCCAGGATAGCGCGCTGCACCGCCTCCAGATTGGCATCGACGGTGACGACCGATCCGCCTTGGGCAATGGCAGTGTCCGGATCCTTCAAGCCGTGCCCCGTCAAGGTGCAGACCACCGTTGCCCCGGCCTCGATCTTGCCCGCCCGCGCGGCAGCCACCACGCCTGCAACAGAGGTTGCCGAGGCCGGCTCGCAGAAGACGCCCTCGTACTGCGCGAGCCAACGCTGCGCCTCGAGGATCTCCGCGTCGCTGTGCGCGGCAAACCAGCCACCGCTCTCCTTTTGTACTTGATGCGCCTGCTCCCAGGACATCGGGCGACCGATACGGATGGCGGTGGCGATGGTTTCCGGCTCGCGCACGAAGTCGCCAGCGATGAAAGGTGCACTGCCTGCCGCCTGGAAGCCCAGCATCTTGGGCCGTTTGCTGCCGCCCGTTTGCTGCCCGTAGGGGCACTGCCCCGCGCAGAACTTGCACGCCCCGGTCAGCACATCCCTGGCGTCACAACGCGGATCGGTGGCCTCGCAATAGCCCATCCAGTGCGCCGTGATGTTGCCAGCATTGCCAACGGGCAGGGCATGGTAGTCGGGGGCCTCACCCAGTGCCTCGATGATCTCGAAGGCCGCCGTCTTCTGCCCTTGCAGACGATAGGGATTGACCGAGTTGACCAGGGTGATGGGGGCATTGGCCGCCACGTCCTGGACGATCTGCATACCGGCATCGAAGTTGCCGCGAATCTGCAGGACGAGGGCGCCGTGCATCATGGCCTGCGACAGCTTGCCCAGGGCGATTTTGCCTTCCGGAATGACGACGAAGGCGCGCATCCCCGCCCGCGCCGCATAGGCAGCGGCAGCGGCGGAGGTATTACCGGTCGAGGCGCAGATGATCATCTCGCTGCCTTCTTCCTTGGCCTTGGTCACCGCCATGGTCATACCGCGATCCTTGAAAGATCCGGTGGGATTCAGGCCCTCGAACTTCACGAAGAGCCGCAGGTCGATAGCCAGCTGGCGCGGCAGATTGATGCATTCGATGAGCGGCGTGTTGCCCTCCCCCAAGGAAACCGCCTCGGTTTCCGGATGCAGCGGTAAAAAGGCACGATAACGATCGATAATTCCGGTATAACGGGTCATGTCAAAGATCCTTGAGTGGAAATCAGCCTTCGTCCAGGGATTCGACGCGCAAGCGCAGCACCGCTGCGGTGACGATGGGGAGGGCCTCGATGCGGGCGATGGCCTGCTCCAGATCGCCTTCGCGACAACGATGCAGAAGCAAAACGATGGGAACCGATGCGGCACCAGGACGTTCACGCTGCACCAGCGCCTCGATGGAGATCTGGTATTCCGCCAGAATCGTCGCCAGCTGGGCGAGAACCCCAGCGCGGTTCTCCGCCTGAATGCGCAGGTAGTAAGCGCTTTCAACTTCGGCCATGGGCAACAAGGGTAAGGGGCTCAGGGCATCCGCCTGAAAGGCCAGATGCGGCACCCGGTTGCTGGGATCGGCGGTCATGGTACGTGCCACGTCGACCAGATCGGCCACCACCGCACTGGCCGTCGGATCCCCACCGGCGCCGCGGCCGTAATACAGACTCTGCCCCGCGGCATCGCTGTCGGCGAGCACGGCATTGAAGGGGCCTTCCACATGGGCAAGAAGATGATCCTGCGGAATCAGGGTGGGATGCACGCGCAGCTCGACACCATCGTCACGTCGGCGCGCAATGCCCAGCAGCTTGATGCGGTAACCGAGCTCCGCCGCATAGTGCACATCCTCGCCTTGTAAGGAGCGGATGCCCTCCACGTGGCAGTGGGCAAAGTCCACGGGAATACCAAAGGCGATGGAGGCCATCAAGGTGATCTTGTGCGCCGCATCACCCCCATCCACGTCGAGCGCCGGATCGGCCTCGGCATAGCCAAGCTCCTGTGCCTTGGCCAAGGCCTCGGCAAAGCTCCAGCCCTCGCGAAACATCTGCGTGAGAATGTAATTGCTGGTGCCGTTGATGATCCCTGCCAGCCAATGGATGCGGTTGCCCGCCAGACCCTCGCGGATCGCCTTGATGATGGGAATAGCCCCGGCTACCGCCGCCTCGAAGGCCACCATGACACCGCGGCGCTGCGCCGCAGCGAAGATCTCGTTGCCATGCTCGGCGAGCAGCGCCTTGTTGGCGGTGACCACATGCTTGCCGTTGTCGATGGCGGCGAGGATCAGCTCGCGTGCGAGTCCAGTGCCCCCCATCACCTCCACCAGCACGTCGACCTCGGAGTCGCGCACCACCGCCCACGGATCCACGCTGACCCGGCCAGGAAAATCGAGATCTTCCAACCGTTGCGGACTGCGCACCGCTGCGTGGACCACACGCAGATCGCGCCCTACCCGGCGGGTGATCTCTTCGGCGTTGCGCAGCAGAACGCGCACGGTGCCCTGTCCCACGGTACCCATGCCGAGGATGCCAACGCGCACTGGACGACTGTCGGTGCTCATTCCCATCCCTCGCGAAACATCTGCTTGATCCCACGAATGGCCTGCCGCGTACGGTGTTCGTTCTCCACCAGACCGAAACGCACATATTCATCGCCGAGTTCGCCAAAACCGATGCCTGGGCTGACGGCCACCTTGGCGCGCTCCAGCACCATTTTAGCAAACTCCAGCGATCCCTTGCTGCGCAGTTCTTCCGGGATCCGCGCCCAGACGAACATCGTGGCCTTCGGGCTCGTCACCTCCCAGCCCGCCGCATTCAAACCTTCGCAAAGGACATCACGCCGCTGTTCATACATCTTGCGGATGTCCTCGACGCAATCCTGCGGCCCTTCCAGGGCGGTGATGGAGGCCACTTGGATGGGGGTAAAAGTGCCATAGTCCAGATAGCTTTTGATGCGTGCCAGGGCGCCGATCAGCTTGGGGTTACCGGCCGCGAAACCGACGCGCCAGCCGGGCATGTTGTAGCTCTTGGACAGGGTGAAGAACTCCACCCCTACATCCTTGGCCCCCGGCACCTGCAAAAAGCTCGGCGCCTGATAGCCATCGAAGACGATGTCGGCGTAGGCCAGATCATGGACCACCCAGATGCGATGTTCCTTGGCAAATTCCACGATGCGGGCAAAGAAGTCGAGATCGACCACTGCGGCAGTGGGGTTGTGTGGAAAGTTGATGACCAGCATCTTGGGTCTGGGCCACGCCGCCTTCATCGCCTTTTCGAGTTCGTCGAAGAAATCGAGCCCCGGCAGCATGGGCACATGGCGCACATCGGCGCCCGCAATGACAAAGCCATAGGGATGGATGGGGTAAGTCGGGCTCGGCACCAACACCGTATCACCGGGGCCCATGGTGGCAAGGGCCAGATGGGCCAGCCCCTCCTTCGAGCCAATGGTGACGATGGCCTCGGATTCCGGATCGATGGAAACGCCATAGCGGCGTTCGTACCAGCCGGAAATGGCCTTTCGCAGCCGTGGAATGCCGCGCGACACGCTGTAGCGGTGGGTATCGCCGCGCTGGGCGGTCTCACAGAGCTTATCGACGATGAACTGCGGCGTCGGCTGATCGGGATTACCCATGCCAAAGTCGATGATGTCTTCGCCACGCTTGCGGGCCTGCAGCTTCAGGTCCGTGACAATATTGAAGACATATGGCGGGAGGCGTCGAATCCGCTCGAAATCGCTGTTCATGGCTACCAGAGTCCTGCCCTTGAGGCATCTATCAAAATCGAAGAACAATAGAGAGGCAAATCGGCGCTGTCAATTGAGGAGACGGGCATGAAACTACACCGGCAGGTCGGCAACCTGCGCCACAACCTGCAATCCTACGATGAGCTGGGATTTGTCATCGATGGTCAGCACTACCGCGGCGGCGTTCTGCTCGCGCAAAACCTCTTGCTGCACCCGTGGGGTCCGACCCACGCCCGTCTACTCGACTGCACGGACTTCCAGCCGCTCCTCGCCGCCGCCGTCCCGGAAGTCGTGCTGCTCGGCACCGGGCGGAGGCAGCACCTCGACATCTACCTGCTGCGCACCCTGCGCGACAGCGGACTGACGGTGGAGGCGATGGACAGCGCCGCGGCCTGCCGCACCTACGGCATCCTTTTGGCAGAAGACCGGCAAGTGGCTGCGGCGCTGTTGCCCATCAGCACCTGACTTCAGGAAAACAGGGTGAAGGGATCTAGCTGCTCGGCCTCGATGCGCCGACGCAGGAGTAGGAGGCTCTCCACCTGGATCTGGCGCACCCGCTCGCGCGTCAGCCCGAGCCGACCGCCCACATCTTCCAGGGTGGCACCGTCGTTGCCATCCAGACCAAAACGCCAGAACAGCACCAGACGCTGCTTTTCCTCCAACTCCGAAATCCAAGCGTACATGCGCTGGTTGAGGTTGAGCTCCGCCAGACGCTCTTCGGGACCGGCCACCTCGGGGTCGTGCACAATCTCGGCCAGACCAAGATCTTCTTCCCGCCCACCGCCAGAGTCCAGACTGGTGACCCGACCATCGAGGTCAAGGCACTGACGGATCTGCTCCACTGGACGGTCCAGCGCCGCAGCTACCTCTTCTGGGGTCGGATCACGCTGCAGCTTTTGCTCCAGGCAACGCGCCGCACGCAAAATAGAGGAAATTTCCTTCATGACATGAATCGGCAGACGGATAGTACGCGTCTGGTTCATCAGGGCACGCTCGATGTTTTGCCGAATCCACCAGGTGGCGTAGGTAGAAAAGCGAAACCCCTTCTCCGGGTCGAATTTTTCCACCGCATGGATCAGACCAAGATTTCCTTCTTCAATCAGGTCAAGGAGGGGCAGTCCGCGATTGATATAACGTCGCGCCAGCCGTACCACCAGGCGCAGGTTGCATTCGATCATACGCTGGCGCGCGGCGCTGTCGCCCTGTTGCACCAAGCGTCCCAGGGTAATCTCTTCCTCTGCCGTCAGCAGCGGATTATGGCCAATCTCTTCGAGGTAGCACTGGGTGGCATCCCAATCCGGACCATGCTCGACGAAGGGAGAACCTGCTGCGTCGTTGTCTTGGACATTTTCTTCTTCCAGTTCCAGCTCCGACCGCAGTTCCAACGCTTCGCTGCTCATGTTCAGGCTCCTTGGTGATCCCTCTGATTGACCGTTCCGGGTAGTAGCGGGACAAAACGACAGTCGCCAAGGTCTTCCTCTTCGGCATCCTGTCCATTCCAGCGATAAAATTTGAGCCGCTGCCCGTCGGCGGTGTCGGCCTGCGGCATAAGCAGACAACCACCCGCGACGAGTTGGTGAAACAAGGGCGGCAAGGCACAAGGGACAGCAGCAGCAAACAGCACCGCGTCAAAGGGCGCAAACGCCTCCCAGCCCTGACTGCCATCTCCCAAGCGTAGACGCACGTTTGGAGTACGCAACCGCTGGAGAAGTTCCTGCGCCGCCCTATACAAGCCTTCGATCCTTTCGATGCTGAACACCTCAAACCCCAGCGCAGCGAGCAACGCCGTCTGGTACCCCGAGCCCGTGCCAATTTCCAGAACACGTCGCGGATTTCCACTGGCCCGCAGCACGGAAAGCATCCGCGCCACGATGAGCGGCTGAGAAATGGTCTGTCCCCAGCCGATCGGCAAGGAAACCGGCTCGTAGGCGCGACAGGCCAGCGCCTCGGCGACAAAGAGATGCCGGGGTACCTGGGCCATTACTGCCAGGACCTCTTCGTCGTCGATACCGGCCGCACGCAGCGCGGCCACCATGCGCTCCCGGGTGCGCGGCGAAATCATCCCGACTTCGGGGTTCACCACGCGCAACAACGCAGCCATTGCGAGAGATCATCCATGAAACGGTAGCGGGTCATGTCGAGATCGAGGGGGGTGATGGAGACACAGCCGCGCCGCACTGCATCGAAGTCCGTACCGGGACCGCCATCCGCCTCGCGCCCCGAAGGACCAATCCAGTACACCGGCTCCCCCCGCGGATCGGCCGCCGGCATGAGCATCTCGCTCTTATGGCGCCGCCCAAGGCGGGTGACCTCAAAACCCTGTAACTCCGCATAGGGCAAGTCCGGGACGTTGACATTGAGGATGGTGTCGCCGGGAAGGGGATTTTCCAGCAGGCCCCGTAACAAATCCGCCGCAACCCGTGCCGCGCTGGCGAAATGCTCCGGCTCCCGCCCAACGAGGGAGACGGCCATGGCCGGCATACCGAGGTGGCGGCCTTCCATGGCGGCAGCGACGGTACCGGAGTAGAGGACATCGTCGCCCATATTGGCACCGCGATTGATACCAGAAACCACCATTTCGGGCGGCTCGGGGAGAATGCCAGTGGCCGCGAGATGGACGCAATCGGTGGGCGTGCCACCTACCAGATAGTGGAAACCGTTGAGACCTTTGCGAACCCGTAGGGGCCGGTCCAGGGTGAGGGAATTGCTGGCGCCACTGCGATCCTGCTCCGGGGCCACCACGTCGATGCTGCCAAGTGGCCGCAATGCCTCGGCCAAGGCGGCCAGACCGGGAGCCAGATAACCATCATCATTACTGAGAAGGATTCGGGGCATTGCTCATCCATGGCTGGAGACTGGCACGGCGATCCGCAAGCCTCGGACCGCCAGCCTATGGTACGTCAGGCGCGGTCCTGCGGTCTAGTTCTGCGGCTCGGGCGCGCTGGAGGATTGCTGCTGTAACTGATGCTCGAGTAGGGCTACCCGCAGCTCCGCCACGTGTACCGCCTCTTTCAGGCTATCGATGCGCTGCAGATAGCGGGCATAATTACGCTCATTGCCATAGCGAACTGCTTTCCCTTTCTCGTAGGCTTGAGTAGCCTGCAGAAGCTGCAAACGCGCAGCCGCCAGTTGCGTCTTGAGGGCCTGTTGTGCTTGGTTATCTGCATGGTTCTGCGGCGCAGCGGGCTGCTCCGGCGACGACTGCGCTGGTCGATTGCCCAGCGGCTCGCTTGCTGGCGCGGCACGGTCCGGGGCGCTAGGCATCGGTGCCCCGTCGAGGGTCTCTACCTGGCGCGCGTCGGCGGGGGGATTTCCGCCGTAACTGACCACGCCATCCGGAGAAATCCAGCGATAGATCGTGGCCTGTGCATCGAGTGCCAGGCCGGTACTTAGCAAAGCGACTATAACTGCAAGCGTGCACGTGCGTCGCCCAGATGATTGCATGATCAATCTCCTCTGCATTCTCCAGTTGGGAACAATTAGCGCAAGTCTGCCGGTTCAGCAAGTAAAAAGCCCCGCGAGGGCGGGGCTCCAGCAGTAGAAACCAGACCGGCTCAGAGGCTGTAATACATCTGGTATTCGACTGGATGGGTAGTGACGCGCAGAGCCTGGACCTCGGCCCACTTCACTTCCAGGTAGCCTTCCAGCCATTCCGGGGTAAAGACCCCACCTTTCATCAGGAACTCATGATCGGCCTCCAGGG
>NZ_JBYCKU010000063.1:0-21566 GCF_057473545.1 Acidithiobacillus sp. TH-A67 | reverse complement strand
GCGGACGCTTGCTGGGCAGGGTGGTCAAATACAATCGCAAGACCGTCACCGTGGTCACCGACAACGGCCAGAGCTGGAATGTTCCACCCCATCTCCTCTCGCCGGTGAGGGACGCTGGACCCGTCCAGCCCCAACCGCCAGCCGCCGACAAAAAAAGACTCAGATAACCGCAATTGGGGCAATAACGGCATGGTTTGGACGGTTACACAGCGTAATTGAGCTTGGTGGATGCTGCTTGAAGCGGTAGCTTGGGATTCTCTTCAGTCAGATGTCCAAAAACTGCCACTGCTCACCCATCTGGTCACTGCTGCGACCGTTCATACCTCCAGGGGGCGTGCACCGGGATCGCCCATGGGTAGGAAATCCCAATATATACCTCAGTATCGTGATCTGGAGCCGGGAACTTGTGTACATCGCGGATAGCCTCCAGCGTGTAGTGTTGAATTGCAGGATTAAAGCAGCGCAAGACCCGCGCATGCTGAACTAATCCATCTGGTCTCAGATATAATTCCAGCGAGCATTGTCCAGTTTGCATTGGCACGGGATGTCCAACCTCCTGGATTAGCTTAATCTCTTTTTCATGCCGCAAGTACCCACCTTCGCGTGCTACTTCCTGACCGATTTTACGTTGATAGTCCGGTGTCGCCGGCCGGTAATCAGAATCGTCGTTACCGCCTTGAGGAACAGAAGAAATAGTGGCTGGAGCCTGAGTAGGTGGCGCTACTTCCGCTGGAGCAGCTTTGTTAACTTGTTTCCGGTGCAGTTGCACCTGCCGTTCGTATTGCTGGTACTGGGGAATTGCGATGGCGGCCAGGATGCCAAGAACGGCGATCAGAAGAAATGGGGCAAGTATAGCGAAATAGATTTTTAGGCTAGCTCCCCTGGGTAGATGGTAGAGACGGCGCAACGAGCGAACCGTAATCACCAGGCCCACCACGCCCGAAACTCCTGCTACTTGACTGCCTAAGGTCGCGCTTGCCAAGTCAATCAATCCTCCAATGAAAGCAGTAACAACGGTCGCAACGGTGCCCGCCGCAAGCGCCAGCCAGATGAGTGGTCGAATCAACAATGAGTGCGGCTCTACGGGCAGAGAATAGCTGGGATCGTTTTTGGCAGCGCGACGAATGACCCAGGTGGCGATCCCGCCAACATAGGCCGGCCATAGAAACTGCAAGACAGTCGTAACCAAAACGAAATAGGGAAGTTCATTGGCAGATAGTTTGGGAAATACGGTTTTTGCAGTGAGGAAGAGAATCGTCGTCTGCACCGCCAGAATCGCCAAGGTGATTGCTGGGAAGAGATATGGGTATTCCAGGGCTCTCTGCGCCCATCTCGATCTGCCGACCATTTCATTTTCATAATCCATATCACCGCGTTCCTAGGTGGCCTGAGGGTTATTGCTACTATCTACCTGTTTGTGTTTCTTGGATAGGGTTTGGAAAGATACTTCATAGAGTGTCCTGCACAAAAGATTACCAATAACCGGTACGCCAGCGTATTTATAAAACTAGCATTTGGATGATCGGCCACTCATTGGACAGAGGCTGCTTCCATTTTCATGGTCTGTTCCCGCCCAACAATCAGTATACCTTATAGCTTTTTAGGCTAAGCTAAGAAAACTACCGAAACAAGCCCATCTGTTCCCATCGAACGTCCGCATCCGCTGCATACTTGCTACCCATCCCCGCTTCTATCCACAACCATAATGTGCACGAATCGGAGCCACTGCAAAAGCCTTATCCGTGGGAGATTCCGCTGGTCACTCTTAGACACTATCTTAGACAGCAAGAAAAAGGCACCTAGGTGATCTACCTAAGTGCCTGTTTTGATTGGTGGGTTGTGAGGGGATCGAACCCACGACCCGCTGATTAAGAGTCAGCTGCTCTACCAACTGAGCTAACAACCCAATCTGCACAATAATAGCAAAATCCCCAGACAAAGCAAGGCCAACTCTCGTCCAGTACGCAGTGAAAGCACCGGACTTGTCCATGTTTCGCCTTGTAGCTCTCAGGAATCAGACGCTTGGTGCAGAAGGCGATAGCTATGCGCGGCAATCATGCGGTCTTCGTCGGTGGGAATGCAGAGTATCTCTACCGGGCTGTCGGTCTGGGAGATTCGTCTCTGCTCGGCCTGATTGGCGGCGCTATCCAAGACGAATCCCAGGCTGGCGAGGGGAGCGCAGATCAGCTCGCGTACCAGATCGGCATGCTCGCCGATTCCGCCCGTAAAGACCAAGCGATCCACACCTCCCAAAACCGCCAGAAAACTACCGATCATCTTGCGCACACTGTAGGCCAAAGCATTGATGGCGAAGGCGGCGTGTGGCTCGTTGTCCCGGGCCGCCAGCAGCACCTGCATGTCGCCACTGATGCCGGACAGACCGAGCAAACCGGAGAGATGGTTCAGGACCCGTTCAAGCTGATTGGCGGTATAGCCCTTTTCCTCGAGCAGAAAAAGAAGCACCCCGGGGTCGAGATCACCGCAACGGGTGCCCATGACTACGCCGCCCGTGGGGCTGAGCCCCATGCTGGTATCCACGCAGACGCCGTCCCGCACTGCCGCCAGACTGGCGCCATTCCCCAGGTGCGCGATGATGCTCCGGCCGGTCTTGGGAATTTGGGTGCAGATGTATTCATAAGAGAGTCCATGAAAACCATATTTTCGTACCCCTTCCTGCCACAGATTGCGGGGCAGGGGGTAGCGCGCCGCCAGTTCTGGAATACTGCGGTGAAAGGCGGTATCGAAGCAGGCGAACTGTGGGGTTTGCGGCCAATGCTGGTTGGCGGCCTCCATGACGGCAATCTCGGCAGGAAGATGCAGAGGGGCAAAACGCAAGGATGCCCGGAGGGTTTGCAATACCAGTGCATCGATGCGGCAGTGCTCGCGCAAGTCTGGGCCGCCGGAAACGACGCGGTGCCCAATCGCCGCGAGTTGCTGCACACCCAGCTCCTGGAAACAGTCGAGTAGAGCGCGCAGGGCGCTGGAATGATCAGGAAAAACGGCATTGCGATCGATGTTGGAGCTTTTTGCTCGCCACCACAGTCGACCGACACTCTGGCCAATGCGCTCGATCGCGCCTTCTCCCAGCCTTTGCCCGCTCTCGTCGGCATATTCGTAAAGAGCGAACTTGAGGGAAGACGAGCCGCTATTGAGGGCGAGAACCAGCTCAGTCATGTGGAGTCTTCATGTATCCAGCCAGGCTGGGGTGCTGATGCGCTCGCGCAGACGTTGCAGGAAGCGGGCGGCATCGGCGCCAAAGATCACTCGATGGTCACAACTCAGGGTACATTCACTGCTGCCATCGGCCTGGGTTGCCGCTACTGCCAGGATGGCTGCAGCACCCAGGGGTACGATGGCATCGAAGTTGTGCACCACGTCAAAGACGCCAAGATTGGAAAGATAGAAGGTACCGCCGCGATAATCCTCCGGAGCCAAGCGACCTTTTTTGATCTTGCCGAGCAGAATGCGCCAGTCTTCTGCCAGTTCCTTGAGCGGGCGTCGGGCCGCATCGCGCAGAACTGGGGTCAACAGGGCATCACCGGTATCCACGGCAATCGCCACGTCCACCCGTTCCCGTTTGGCTAGCCCCTGGGGGGTCCAGAGATGGTTGAACCAGGGGTCTTCGGCGACCGTCAGCGCAGAGGCTCTTGCCAGAACGAGGGTGAGGCTGAGTTTCGCACCTTTGGCCTGTGTTTGCAGCGCACTGAGGGGAAGGCGTGCGCCAATCTGAAAGGTTGGCGTTTGCACGGCATCCTGCATATTCCGAGCTGCCGCAGCACGCACACCGGAGAGGCGCTCGATCTGGTAATCAGGCCCGGCACTGAGATCTGGCAGCGGGCCGCGCAGTGCCGTCGCAAGTACGCGACGACTGTCGATGGGGCCTGTACCCAACAGGTTCAGATCTACACCCAGTTCCTGAGCCAGAGCACGGGCATACGGACTGGCAAGAACGCCATCTGCCGCTGCGCGCGGGGCGGATGGCTCGGTAGGTGCGACAGGGACCGACTCTTGCGCGGCTGCTGGTGGCGGCGTTGCCTGAGATATCTTCGGGACAGGCGTTGCAGGGGTGGCTGATTGGGCGATGGAGCCAGAAGCTGCAGTCTTGCTTGCAGAAGAGGTCGTGTCCAGCTCCTCTTTACTATCCACCAGCCAGGCGATCACCGAACGCACCGGGATATCCGTATCCACTGGCGCCAGGGGGCCCGCCAAGAACCCATCCTGGAAGGCCTCGACATCCAGTATCGCCTTGTCGGTTTCCACTTCGGCGAGGGCATCTCCCTTTTTTACCGCATCACCGACGGCCTTGTTCCAGCGAACCAAGCGTCCTGTCTGCATGGTATCCGACAGGACGGGCATGATGACTTCCTGTTTCATACGGGTGCTCCTGACATTTGGACGAGGTCTCTGGCTGATCGACAGGTCCGCTCGACATTAGGGATCGTGGCGGCCTCCAGCTCCGCCGCAAAGGGCGTGGGAAGATCGAGTCCGGCTGTGCGCTGGATGGGGCGGTCCAGATAATAGAAGCAGCGCTCTTGCAAGGTCGCAACGATTTCAGCGCCAGCACCGGCAAAGCGGCAATCTTCTTCCAGGACCAGGGCGCGATGGGTCCTGCCAACCGACTGTATACAGGGCTCCCAGTCGATGGGGGAGAGACTGCGCAGGTCGATGACCTCCATCTCGATGCCCTCCCTTGCCAGCTCCTCCGCCGCCGCCAAGGCCACTTCCACCATGCGCGAATAGGCGATACAAGTCAGATCGCGTCCCGGACGCCGGACCACTGCGGCGTGTATGGGCAAAGGAGTAGCGTTCGTCGCTACTTCTCCTTTGTGGAAATACAGGAGTTCGTGTTCGAGGACGATGATCGGGTCATCGGAGCGGATGGCCTGTCGAAGTTGCCAGTAGGCATCCTGAGGGGTTGCCGGAACGAGAATGCGCAGGCCGGGAACATTCATCAGGGTATGTTCGAGTCGCTGCGAGTGCTGTGCCCCTAGCTGTTTGGCGACCCCGCTTGGCATTCGCACCGTCAAACCCATGGAAAACTGACCGCCAGACATGAAAGGAATCTTGGCGGCCATATTGATCAGGGCATCGAGGGCGAGGAGGGCGAAATTGATGGTCATGATCTCCACCACTGGCCGCAGTCCCAACATCGCCGCGCCAACACCGAGTCCGGTAAAGCTGTTTTCCGAGATCGGGGTATCGCGTACCCGCCACTCGCCATATTTGGCCAGGAGCCCTTCGCTGACGCGGTAGGTGCCGCCGTACAGGCCGACATCCTCACCCAAAAGAAACACCTTTTCGTCCTGCGCCATCTCTTCGTCCAAGGCGCGATTCAGGGCCTGCCAGTAGAGCATCTCCGTCATGCTGCGCCCCTCCCAAAGAAGTCCTCGAAGCGATGGTTTTTCTGAAATACTTCCTGCACCTTGGTAAGGTTCGGCGCGGCTGCGGCCTGCGCTTCGGCGAGGGCTATGCGCATTTCCTCGGCGATTTCATCTTGCAGACGTTGCAGTCTCTCGCTATTGAGGTGACCAGCGGCACAGCATTGCTCCTGAAATTGCCGTACGCAATCGCCGGCGGGGCAATTGGCCTGTGTGCTCAACTCGCCTTCCAACTCTTTGATGGGATCCTGGCGTTGGTAGGCCTGTACCTCGCTGGCTGGACGATAGGCGCCTGGATCGGCCATGGAATGGCCGCGGTAGCGGTAGGTCTCCAACTCGAGAAACTGGGGGCCATCACCGGCGCGAATGCGTGCCAGGGCCTGCTCGCTCGCCTGCTGCACCGCAAGGACGTCCATGCCATTGATCCGCTCGGCGGGAATATTGTAGGCGCAGGCGCGGCGATAGACCTCGACCACGGCAGAGTGGCGATGGATTTCCGTACCGATCTGATAGTGATTGTTTTCGCAGACAAAAAGGATAGGCAGACGCCATAGGGCGGCCATGTTCAGGGATTCATGGAAGGTTCCCTGATTCACCGCGCCGTCGCCAAAGAAGCAGATGACCGCCTCGGGTAGCTGACGATAGGCGACGGCATAGCCAGCCCCCAGGGCAATGGGAAAGGTCTCCCCGACGATGGCGTACCCCCCCAGAAAGCGTCTTTCCGCATCGAAGAGATGCATGGAACCGCCCATTCCCCCGCTTACCCCGGTCTTTTTCCCGAGAAGTTCCGCGAAAATGGCCGCCGCTGGAATACCACGCAGGAGGGCGTGTACGTGTTCGCGGTAGGTGCTGACGATGTAGTCGCCGGGTTCGGCGCAACTAAGCACTCCGGCTGCCACTGCCTCTTCCCCGGGGTATAGGTGTAAAAAACCGGCGATTCTGCCGGCGGCGTACTCCTGGGCCGCGGTCTCTTCCAGGGCGCGAGCACGCAGCATCTGGCGCAGTAAAAAAACGGGATCGACGCTATGCATGGCCCGCCTCCGGCAGAAACTCGTCGAGGGCTTTGCTAAGCGGCACCAGATACATCAGGGCCGGACCACCATGCATGAGCACTGCCTGGAAAGCGGCGCTCATGATCTCATCGCGGCTTGCGCCCGCCTTGACGGCGCCATGAACATGCAATGCGATACACCACTCGCATTGTGCCGCAACGGCCAAGCCCACATTGATGAGTTCCTTTTGCGCTTTGCTCAGCGCTGGACTTCCCTCTGCTTTTCCCATGAAAGCAAGAAAGCTGTTGATTTCTGAAGGGTATTGTTCTTTGAGACGGTGGGTGAGCTCTTCAATCTGCGTGATGCGATCCTGCATTTCCGGCATGACGACCTCCCTAAAGGTTGGCAATTCCGATCTAGCCCTCGGAATTTAGCGTAGACAGTCTGCTGGGAATGAGCAAGTCGCTTATTACAGCTCGGAGTGCAGGAGCAGGCTGCGCCCCGTCATTTCTTGCGGTTTCTCCACTCCCAACAGATCCAGCACGGTAGGCGCGACGTCGGCTAAACCGGCACCAATACCGAGGCGCGCTCCGGGCTCGCCCAGCAACAAAAAGGGCACCGGGTAGACGGTATGCTGGGTGTGCGGTTCGCCACTGACGGGGTCGACCATTTCGTCGCAATTACCATGATCGGCGCTGAGAATGACCCGATACCCGTGCGCCAGAGCCATCTGTACAACGCGATGAAATTGCAGATCGAGGGTTTCGACGGCGCGCAGGATGGCAGGGATCTTAGCGGTGTGGCCGACCATGTCGCCATTGGCAAAATTGACCAGCACAAACGCATACTTGTCCGCTCGCAGTGCGCCAATGACGCGATCCGCCACTGCCGGCGCACTCATCTCTGGTTGCAGATCGTAGGTGGCAACGGCAGGGGAGGGGATAATCTCGCGCTCTTCCCCAGCAAAAGGTTGTTCGCGCCCACCATTGAAGAAATAGGTCACGTGCGCGTACTTTTCGGTTTCCGCACAGTGAAACTGTGCCAAGCCGGCATTGGCAAGGACCTCTGCCAACACCTGCGCGGGGATTTCCGTCGGGAAAAGCACTGGTAGGTCAAAGTTCTCGTCATAGGCGGTCATGCAGGTACTGACACGCGCGCTTTCACTGCCGCGATCGAACTCGGCAAAATTGGGAAGGGCGATGGCGGCGCAGAGCTGGCGCATGCGGTCGGAGCGGAAATTGAAGAAAAGCACTGGCTCATCGGCGGCGATGCGCGCCCTTTGCGGATCACCAATCACCGTCGGCTGAATGAACTCATCCCCGCCATCCCGTTGCCAACCCGCCTGTACGGCGCTCAGGGCATCCTCTGCCGATTGCCCCTCGCCAAGCAGCATGACTCGCCAGGCCTTTTCTGTACGCTTCCAGTGCTGGGCACGGTCCATGGCGTAGTAGCGGCCCAAGAGCGTAGCGATATGGCCGGTGCCGAGCTGTTGCAAGGCCTCCTGTAAACGCTGCACATAGCGATCGGCGCTGCGCGGCGGCGTATCCCGACCATCGGCGATGAAATGGATGACCGGCTCCATACCGGCTCGTGCCAGTAAGGGTAGCAGTCCCAGGAGATGCTCGATATGCGAATGTACGCCGCCATCGGAGACCATGCCGATTAGATGGATGCGCTTGCCCTTTTGCAACATTTTCTGCCAGTTGGGCAACCGTTCCAGGCTCCCGTCGGTAATAGCATCGGCAATGCGCAGCAAGTCCTGTTTGAGAATGCGCCCGGACCCCAGAGTCAGATGACCGACCTCAGAATTGCCAAACTGCCCATCCGGCAAGCCCACCGCCCGCCCAGAGGCTTGCAGGGCACTGTGCGGGTTGCTGGCAAAGTAATGATCGAGATGTGGAGTCCGCGCCTGCGCCCAACCATTGAAGGCACGACTGGGGTTAAGGCCAAAGCCATCGAAAATCACCAGCAGAACTTTCTTGTCGGGCATACCACGCTCCTCATCCAGCAAAAAAATCGATTTTAGCGGTGCAGGGATTTCTCTAACTCCAGCACCTGACGGGTAGTGGAGAGAATGGTATCAGGATTGAGGCTGATGGAATCAATACCCAGTCGTACCAAAAATTCCGCCATTTCCGGATAATCCGAGGGCGCCTGGCCACAGAGACCGGAGTGGATGTGGTTACGCTGGCAGCCCTCTACGGCCTGTTGGATGAGCACCTTTACCGCGGGATCGCGCTCGTCATAGTCGAAGGCAACGATGGCGGAGTCGCGATCAACCCCTAGCGCAAGCTGGGTCAGGTCGTTGCTGCCGATGGAAAAGCCATCGAAGCGCTTGGCAAACTCATCGATCAGCAAGACGTTGCTGGGCACTTCGCACATGGCGTATACCTGCAAGCCGTTTTCGCCCCGACGCAGGCCAAACTCGGCCATCTTCGCCAACACTGCGTCGGCTTCCTCCACCCGGCGGACGAAAGGCAGCATGACAATGACATTGTCCAGCCCCATTTCCTCCCGTACGCGCAGAATCGCACGACATTCCAGGCGAAATCCCTCTTCATAATTGGGATGGGCGTAACGCGAGGCACCGCGAAAACCCAACATAGGATTGGCTTCTTCAGGCTCGAAATCCGTACCCCCGATCAGCGCGGCATACTCGTTGCTCTTGAAGTCCGAGCTACGCAGCACCACGGGTTTCGGATAAAAGGCAGCGGCAATGGTCCCGACCCCCTCGGACAGACGTTGCACGAAATATTCTTCCGGGCTCGAGTACTCTGCGGTCAGTCGCTTGATCTCCCGGCGCACCTTCGCGTCGCTGATCCGTTCGGGATGTAACAGGGCCAAAGGATGGATCTTGATGGCATTGGCAATGATGAATTCCATGCGCGCCAGTCCGACGCCATCATTGGGCAAGGCTTGCAACTGGAAGGCCAGCTCCGGATCGCCCAGATTCATCATGATTTCCGTTTTCGGCCGTGCCAACCCAGAAAGATCAGTCTCTACCACCTCAAAACGCAGAGTGCCGGCGTACACGTTGCCTACCTCCCCCTCGGCGCAGGAGAGGGTTGCTGCTTGCCCATCAGGGATCCGGCTCATGGCCCCCTCTGCCCCTACCACTGCCGGAATGCCCAATTCCCGGGCAATGATGGCGGCATGACAGGTACGGCCACCACGCTCGGTGACGATACCCGCGGCAAGCTTCATTACCGGCTCCCAATCGGGAGTGGTATTGTCGGCGACGAGGAGCTCTCCTGGCTGGAAAAAATGCAGTTCCTCCAACGTAGCAACGTGTCGCGCCCGACCCGTAGCGATTTTGCTCCCTACTGCGCGTCCGCTGGCGAGTATGCTACCCCGCTCGCGCAGATAATACTCCTGCAACACAGTACCCTTGCGCTGCGAGGCGACGGTCTCCGGCCGGGCCTGCACGATGTAAAGTTGGCCGTCTTCGCCATCCTTGGCCCACTCCATATCCATCGGCCGTTCTTCGCCAATCGCCTTGCTGTAGTGTTCTTCAATCTGGATGGCATAGCCGGCGAGGGTGAGCACGTCTTCGTCCGCAAGGGAAAAGCGCTGTTGTTCGGCGGCCGTGGTGGCAATGTTGCGCACGCCATGATGGGTACTGCCGGCGGCGTAGACCATCTTCAGCTTTTTGCTGCCGAGAACGCGTCGCAAGACCACACGCTTTCCCCGTCGGAAGCCGGATTTGAACACATAGAACTCGTCGGGATTGACCGCACCCTGCACGACGTTCTCTCCCAGTCCGTAAGAAGAGGTGATGAAAATGACGTCGCGAAAACCGGTTTCTGTGTCCAGCGAAAACATCACACCGCTGCTGGCAAGGTCAGAGCGCACCATCTTCATGACGCCAATGGAAAGGGCGACATGGAAATGATCGAAGCCTTCGTCCATGCGGTAGTGAATGGCGCGATCGGTGAAGAGACTGGCAAAGCAACGCCGGCAGGCGTCGAGCAAATCCGCTTCACCACTGATATTGAGATAGGTATCCTGCTGCCCTGCAAAGCTTGCGGTGGGCAGATCTTCGGCGGTGGCCGAAGAGCGGATGGCGAGCGAGAGATTTTCGCCATATTCCTCCCGCAGGCGGGCGTAGGCGGCGAGAATCTCGTCCTGCAGTTGCTTGGGCAATTCCAGACTGTAAATCAGCTCCCGCGCTGCCTTGCCACGCCGCGCAAGATCCTCGACCTGATGCGGCTGCAAGCCGTCGAGGATTTCGTGGAGCCTGGGCCACGCTTGGTGGCGATTGAGCAGGTCTCGATAGGCATGGGCGGTAATGGCAAAGCCATTGGGTACCCGTACCCCCAGCGGACGCAGTGACCGATACATTTCCCCGAGCGAGGCATTTTTGCCGCCCACTAAAGCAATATCATTAATCCCGATTTCGGCAAAGAAGCGGATGTATTCCACGCTAGGCCCCCCCCAAAAGGAAATGCTTCTTTGAAGATAGACCCCATCTCTAGCTACCGCAAGGACGATTCCGTCGACAGTGGGTAGCCCGACGCATTGAGAAGCTCAGCCTTTGGCCAACTGTGTCGCAGTTCTGGAAGGGGCCGTTGCAGCAATCCTTCGAGCCGCGCCATTTCCGGCTGGAAGCGCTCAATCAGCCAGTCCCGAGCTTGCGGATCAATGGCGGGCTTTTTCTCCTTCCGCAGAAAAAGATTGCGCCAGATATATTCCCCCCAACGTTGCGGAAAAAAATATTCGCCAATGGTCCGACTGAGAGGGTTCCCGGCCAGTCGCCGGGCCCAGTTGCCGCGGGGACGTGCGTAATGGTTGTGCGCCCTATGGAAATCGATGCGCTGAAACGGTAAGGGAGAAACCAGCAAAAATTCTGCCAGATCATGGAGAACCTGTAGCGGTTTGCGTTGCAGATCCTCCAACAGAAGCACTCTCACCTGATTCCGACCAAAAAGCGAAAAGTAGCGCTGAATCTGGTCATGGTACAAACCCAGCTCAACGTATAACTGGGATACCCCCCAACCTTTGTCCGGACGCGTCCAGTCCCGTTGCAAGGCGCTGTAAAAATCGAGATCGGTAACGCCCTCATTGAAGTCCATCAGATATTGCGCATAGGCCCGCTGTACTGGATCGCGCAGGATGATGATGACCTTGCTGTATGGACAATATTGCGCGATTTCCTGCACGGCGACTTCCGACCACAGGTAGGAAGGGCTGGCATCGCCCCGATACGTCACCTGGCCCGAATCCTGATACAGTCGCAGATACTGCTCTTCGGAACTGATATAGCGGATACAGTGACGTTGTTCCGGAGCCGGATGCGGGTGCGAGAAATAATGCGGCTCTTTCATCTCCGGAAAATAGATCTCAGGATGTTGCTTGAGATACGCCCAAAGGGAAGTGGTCCCACTTTTTACCGCACCGACGATAAATAAATTAGGCCAATTTTGCATCTTACTCATTTTCTGATGTATGAAACGGAAATCCGGCATGGCGCAGGGTTTGCGCCAGAATGCTTGGTGAAAGGCCGCTGGGTAGAGGACCCAAGCGCAAACGATAGGCCCAAGATCCATGATCAATGCCGGGAGCGATCTGTGTTTTCGCGATACCGGCACGCTGCGTCTTTTCCCACGCCATTTGCGCCATATGGATACTGGAATATGCCGCAGACCAAAGATAATGCTGGTCGGAGGTCGCCGCCATCGTTGGTGCCGCGGCATCCGCGGCGGCAGCAGCCAAGCCCGCCACCGCAATCGGAGTCGTAGCGAAAATATCCAATGCCCGAGCTGCGCCAGATCCCAGCTGTAGCAAGCCAAAACTGCCAGGGGGGCTCTTTTGGTCGATCAGAACAGCTACGCGGCGATGATTGGTAAGATTTTCGACCAGCGCGCAAGATGGCGAGGGAAGCACGCTACTGGCTGCCGTTAGCTCCTTCTCAGGGCTGCTTTGCATTCTCGATCCGTTGTCCTGCCAAGCAAGCCAGGTCGCCATACCACGAAGTGGGGGATGGGGAATGGCACGGGAGTCGGCCAATTGACAAGCACTTTGCAGGACTGGGGTATTGGCCATGGCAACGGGCACATAAATCAGCAGAAGTGCTGTCGCCAGGCGCAACACGATCACTATACCCCTCCCGAAGCGAACATGGCGCGGAGGGAAGCAAGGTAAATCTGCGGCAGGCGCTCCAGCTCGGCGAGAGCCACATGCTCGTCAATCTTATGGATACTCGCATTGCAGGGACCAAGCTCCACCACCTCACCGCCCAGCTGGGCAATGAAGCGGCCATCGGAGGTGCCACCCCCAGTGGACAGCTTTGCCGGCCGCCCCATGATCTCGGTGATGCCCGTTTGCACCGCATCCAATAACTTGCCGGGCGCGGTATAGAATGGCGGCCCGGAGAACTGCCAGTCCAGCTCGTAGCGCAACTGGTTACGATCCAGAATTTCCTGTACGGCTGCTTGCAGGTCCTTCACGTTGGATGCTGGCGAAAAGCGAAAATTGAATTGCAGCTCGAGCACACCGGGAATGACATTGGTAGCGCCGGTGCCAGCGTGGATATTCGAGATCTGCAGGCACGTGGGGGGGAAGTCGGGGCTGCCGGCATCCCATTCACGTCCGACGAGTTCCTGGAGGGCTTGCAAGGACCGATGAATCGGGTTTTCCGCCTTCTCCGGGTAGGCCACATGGCCCTGCACACCGAGGATGCGGAGGGTGCCATTGAGGGAACCACGGCGGCCATTCTTGACCACATCGGCCAGGCTTTCTTCCGAAGAAGGCTCGCCGACAAGGCAGTAGTCGATCCGTTCACCACGGGAGAGGAGTTGCTCGACTACGTGGCGGGTACCATGGGTAGCGACGCCCTCCTCATCGGAGGTGATCAGAAAAGCAATGCGACCTGAATGCTCGGGCGAGTCGCGCAGAAAATCCTCGGCCGCTACCAGCATTGCCGCGAGACTTCCCTTCATGTCGGCAGCCCCCCGGCCATACAGATTCCCATCGCGAATGGTCGGCACGAAAGGATCGCTATGCCAGGCATCGAGCGGCCCGGTCGGGACGACATCGGTGTGTCCGGCAAAGCAGAACACGGGGCCCTCTGCACCGTGTACGGCCCAGAAGTTCTCTACGCCGCCGGCAGGCATGTGCTCGATGGTAAATCCGAGCGCCGCAAGCTTCTCGATCATCCACTCCTGACAGCCCGCATCCGCGGGCGTTACCGATTGGCGGGCAATCAGTTCCTTGCTGTAGTCGAGAACGCGCATCAGAGATCGCGCAGAATTTCGTTGATGCCGACCTTGCTCAAGGTTTTGGCATCGACCTTTTTGACGATCACGGCACAATAGAGACTGTAACTGCCGTCCTTGGAGGGCAGATTACCGGATACCACCACCGAACCGGCGGGCACTCGGCCGTAGCTGATCTCGCCGGTGCTGCGGTCGAAGATCCGCGTGCTGGCACCCAAAAACACCCCCATGGAAATCACCGAGCCTTCCTCGACGATCACTCCTTCCACCACTTCGGAGCGAGCGCCGATGAAGCAATTGTCTTCGATGATGGTGGGGTTAGCCTGGAGTGGTTCCAGAACGCCGCCGATACCGACGCCACCGGAAAGATGCACATTCTTACCGATCTGCGCGCAGGAACCCACCGTCGCCCAAGTGTCGACCATCGTACCCTCATCGACATAGGCGCCGATATTGACGAAAGAGGGCATGAGCACACAATTGCGACCAATGAATGCCCCTTTGCGCACGGTCGCCGGCGGCACCACGCGAAATCCGCCAGTGCGGAAGTCGTTGCTGTTGTAATCGCTGAACTTGCCTAGCACCTTGTCGTAATACTGTGTCTCGCCGCCATTCATGCGGAAATTGTCTTGCAGGCGAAAGGAGAGCAGCACCGCCTTCTTGATCCACTGATGGGTGTGCCACTGCCCGTTGATCTTTTCGGCCACGCGTAGCACGCCCTTGTCGAGCCCTTCGAGTACCTGGTGCACTGCCTCGCGCAGCTCTGCGGGGGCCTGTTTGGGGGAGATTTCGGCCCGCTGTTCCCAGGCCGTATCGATGATTTCTTGCAATGCAGTCACTAGATAATTTCCTTTTAGGATCAAGAGGATATTTGGAGAAACTTACGGATTCTGATCAGCCCTTCACGACAAATGTCCAGAGGACCAACCAGGGCGATGCGCACGCGCTCGACGCCAGGATGGGCCCCATGCGCCGCACGTGCCAGATAGGTGCCGGGCAGGCAGCGTACGTGTTGGGCCGCGTAGAGATCGCGGGTAAAGGCCTCGCCATCGCCCACCTGCAACCAGAGATAAAAGCCACCATCGGGACGTTCGACGGGGAGGAGATCACCCAGGATTTCCGCCGCCGCCGCAAATTTCTCTGCGTAGTCCTCGCGCATGGCAATGACATGTTTTTCGTCGCCCCAGGCCGCCGCCGACGCGGCCTGGATGAAGGGCGGCATGGCATTACCCAGGTAGGTGCGATAGAGCCGGAAAGCCGCCAACAGCTCTGCGTCACCAGCAACGAAGCCGCTGCGCGCACCAGGGATACTGGAACGCTTGGAGAGGCTGTGAAATGCCAAAACCTTTGCCAAAGAGCCGCTGCGGGCTGCGGCGCTCAGCACCCCAGCCGGAGGTGCATCGAAGTAGACCTCGCTGTAGCATTCATCCGCCGCCAAAATGAAATCATATTGCCGCGCCGTGGCGACCAAAAAATCCCAATCCTCCGCCTGCAAGGCAGCCCCGGTGGGATTGTGCGGGCTGTTCACGTAGAGCAGGGCACAACGCCGCCAGATCTCCGGCGCTACCGCCCGGTAGTTCGGCTGGCCGCTAGCTTCGCAATTGAGATAGTACGGCTGTGCTCCCCCAAGAATCGCCGCGCCCTCGTAGATCTGATAGAAAGGGTTGGGTAAAAGAATCAAACCCTTGCCGGAGCCACTATCCATTAGTGCCTGGGCAACGCTAAAGAGCGCCTCACGACTGCCGTTGGCGGGAAGAATGTGCTTTTCGGGATCGAGGAAGCCCTCGGGCAGGGTGAAGCGCCGGGATGCCCAAGCCGCGATCGCCTTACGCAAGGCGTCCGAGCCGAGGACTTTGGGGTACTCCGCAAGGCCATGCAGATGTTCGATGATGCTTTCCACCACCAGGGCGGGAGCAGGATGCCGCGGTTCCCCGATGGAAAAATCGATCAGGGGCAGGGCCGGGGGGTGTACACCGGCCAGCAAATCGCGCAGACGCTCAAAGGGGTATGCCTGCAGTGACGACAGCCGTGGGTTCATTTTACAATCGCCTCCCCATCAGCGCGTCACGGGATCTGAGTGAACATGATTCATCCGCAAAAGTTTGGGCCAAGCAGGCAGCGCTGACAAGTGTCCGGGAGTTCCTCACCACATTTTACGCAGCTGTTGCCGGTTTTGAGCCTGATTCTGGGCGCTGGCCTATGGGGCACCTATTGGTGGCCCTTGCACTTTTTTACCGCGCAAGGCTTTGGCGGCCCCTGGCTGATCGCCATCACCTATCTTTTGCTGGCGGCGGCTGGGAGCCTTCTGGCCTGGCGGCGTGGCGCTGCCAAAGTCCGTCGTGGCGATTGGCGCAGTCTTTTCTGGCTCGCACTGTTTGGTGGCTGGACCAATGTGGCGTTCATGATGGCCCTGTTTCACGGGCAGGTCGTCATCGTCCTGCTCCTTTTTTACCTGTCGCCGGTCTGGGCAGTATTGCTCGCCCGCGTCTTCCTGAAAGAGGCCATCGGCTGGCGTGGTGCCTTGGCCGTGCTGCTCGCGGTGTCCGGCACCGTACTGGTGGTTGTGCAGGGAAATCTGGATTTGCGCGCAGCCGGGCTGGTCACGCTGTTTTTTGCTGTGAGCAGCGGCTTTGCCTTTGCCTTGAGTAATGTCGTGCTGCGCGGGACCAGTCTCAGCTCTGACCTCATCCGAGCGGTCGCCATCTGGTGGGGCTGCGCCATCATTGCCTTGGCCTTTGCCGTCAATGAGGCTTGGCCGTCCGTGTCCCACTGGCCAGTGCTCTTCCTTCCCCTTTTTGCCTGGTTCTGGGTCGGTTTCGCTACTGCCAGCACCATCTATGGGGTCAGCCGTTTACCCATCCGGATTTCCGCAGTAATTATGCCGATCGAGGTCATTGTGGGTGCTGTCTCTGCCTGGATTTGGGCAAATCAGTCGATGAGCCTTATCGAAATCGCGGGGGCAGCACTGATTCTGTCTGCTTCTCTCGTGCAGTTAATTCGCCAAAAGGCGGGCGCGTAAGGCGTCGGCGTCTTCCAGCACCGCATTGGCTCCCCAGGCGCTGGGCGGATCGGACTCCTGCCAATAGCCCCAGGCCGCAGCCCAGGCGCGACAACCTGCCGCGTGGGCGGCTTCGATGTCACGGCGATCATCTCCTAGAAACACGGTCGCCTCGGGCTCGATTCCAAGATGCCGCAGGGCATACTGCACCGGCAGGGGCGAGGGCTTAGCCTTCTCGGTGGTGTCGCCACCAACTACGATGGCAGGAGGATAGGGCAGGGCGAGAGTGGCCAATAAATCGTGGGTCAACTCCTCGCTTTTGTTGGTGACGATGGCCCAAGGAATTTGCATTTCCGAGAGGTACCGCAGAGTTTCCGGGATTCCGGGGAAGAGGACGCTGGCGCGGTGCGCGCGGGCGCGATACAGGCGCAAAAAATCCACTCGCATCTGGACATAGTCGGGATCAGCGGGGGTTATGGCAAATGCCGTCCCGAGCAGCCCCGGCGCACCATGAGAGGCCATCCGGCGGAGTGCGTCGAACGCGGGTACTGGTAGATTTCGCTCTCTGGCCAGATCCTGCACGGCAGCGACCAGATCCGGCGCACTGTCCACCAGGGTGCCATCCAAATCAAAGAGTAGAGCCTGCCAACGCATCATGCAGGCTTCTGGCAATGACAAAGATAGTTCACGCTTACGTCACCCGTCAGCCGTGCCGCGCGCCGCCAAGGGTCATAGTGCATGCCTTGCAGATCGCGCAGGCGCAGACCGCTGGCGCGAATCATGTCCAGCAATTCACTCGGTCGTAAGAATTTTTCATAGTCATGGGTGCCGCGGGGCAACAGACCCAAGAGATATTCGGCACCAACAATGGCATAGAGATAACTTTTCGGGTTACGGTTGAGGGTGGAGAGAAACACATCTCCCCCGGGTTTTACCAATTTTGCGCAGGAGGCAATAATGGAAGCGGGGTCAGGGACGTGTTCGAGCATCTCCATGCAGGTCACGACATCGTAGCTTTCGGGCTCTGCCGCCGCGAGATCCTCCACGGCGACTGCACGATATTGCATTTCGATTCCCTGCTCTGCGGCATGTTGCTTACCCGCCTGAATCGCGTCTTCAGCTAGATCGATCCCCAGTACTTCCGCACCCTGCCGGGCCATGGATTCGCTCAGGATACCGGCACCGCAGCCGACATCCAGCACGCGCTTGCCGCGCAATCCACCGGGTGCTTTTTCGTTGATATATTGTAGACGTAGCGGATTGATTTCATGCAAAGTGTGGAGTGGGCCCTGGGGGTCCCACCAGGCATTTGCGAAGGACTGAAACTTGTCGATCTCCGCTGGATCCAGATTACTCATCAGCTGCTCTCCCGTGCAATGCGCAGGGCCCAGTCCTGCGCTTCCCGGCCGAGTTCGGCATCATCCCATTGCAGCGCCCGGCCATCCTGTATTTTCTGTACGCCCGCCACCCAAACGTTGCGCACCTGATCGCGACCAGCGCAGTACACGAGCTGCGAGATGGGGTCGTAGACCGGACTGGTGGCGGGATGATCGAGACTGATTGCGACGCAGTCGGCTGCCTTGCCGACCTCCAGGCTACCAGTCTCCTTTTCCCAACCCAGGACCCGCGCTCCGCCCAGAGTCGCCATATACAGCGCCTGCTTGGCGGGCAAAGCGGTAGGATCGCCTTCCCGTCCTTTGGCGAGCAGGGCTGCCGTGCGCAATTCGCCGAGCATGTCGAGGTCGTTATTGCTGGCTGCGCCATCGGTACCCAGGCCAACTCCTTGACCTTGCGCCAGGAGAGTGGCAACGGGGGCAATCCCCGAACCCAGCTTGAGATTGGACTCCGGGCAGTGCGCAATCTGCAAGCCAGTCTCCTTACAGATGGCCAGGTCGTCTTCATTCAATTGCGTCATGTGTACGGCGAGAAACCGCTCATTCAGCAATCCCAGTTCGTGCAGGCGACGCAATGGGCGGCGGTCATCTCCTGCCAAAGCATCGCGCACTTCTCCAGCCGTTTCGTGTACATGCATATGCAGGAAGCTTCCGTGTTGTCGTGCCAGTGCGGCGGCCTCCCGCAGCGGCCCGTCACTCACCGTGTAGGGTGCATGGGGCGCGATGCTGTGGCGCAGCAGCGCAGGATTGCCTAGGATAGCGACGTGCTCCGCGGCTAGGCGCAGGGCGTCTTCGGCATTGCGCGTGTAGGTCGTGGGGAAGTCGATGATGACATGGCCAAGTACCATGCGCATGCCCATCTCCTGCGCGACTTCTGCCGCCTCCTGCGGAAAAAAATACATATCGTTGAAGCAGGTAGTACCCCCGCGCAGCATTTCCGCGATGGCCAAGCGCGTGCCTACGCGCACAAAGTCGGGAGCGACGAAGCGCCCCTCAGCCGGCCAGATGTGCTCTTGCAGCCAGACCATCAACGGTAGGTCATCGGCCAGGCCGCGCAAGAGGGTCATGGCAGCATGGGTATGGACATTCACAAAACCCGGCAACAAAACCTGGCCGGGGAGGGGAGTAAGCTGTGCCTCGGGGAACCGCTCCCGTAAATCAGCATGGTGACCCGTTGCGACAATTTTGCCATCCCGAACCGCTATCCCATGGGCGGGAAGGAAGCCATCCGGAACGATCGGGACCAGCCACTCAGGCAGGAGTAGTTCTACGTCAGAAAGCGATTTCTTCGTCACGCAACACCCCGGAAGTTGGAATTTCCGGGAGTGTAGCACGGCAGCAGGGAAGTCTCAGCCCAGACGTGCTCGCAGGGCTTGCGCGTAGGCCCAGACCGTAGCGGAATAGTTAATGCTCGGATTGTAGCCCATGATGGCGTAAAAATTGGGATAGGCAATAAAGAAGTGCGGTCCTCGCTCGGTGGCCAGCTGCAGCAGTCCCACTTGAGTACTGGCAGGCATCGGTGTTGCTATATTTGGTCGAATGCCAGCACGCTCGATCTCCCTCAGGGGATAGCGGCCATGCAGAAAGGCAGTCGCCTGTGCCGGATTCAGAACGGTGGCCTCGCGCAAAACCGGCCGTCCGGGCTGCCAGCCATGCCCAAGAAAGAATTTGGAAGTTGACGCCAAGACATCTGGTACCGAGCGCCACAGATCTGGCAAACCTTCGCCGGGAGGATCATTCCAGACGGTTCCATATTTCAGATAGCTACTCGCAAGGAACTGCGACATCCCCATCGCGCCAGCCTCGGATCCCCGCAAGGAAGACACGGGCTGTCCCAATTGATGTGCCAAACGAATAGTCTCGGCCGTTTGGTACAAAAAGAAGGAGCTTCGCGCTGGCAGTCCTAAGGCTAGAGACAAGTTTGCATCCAGCACCGGGAAATTTCCCTGGAACGTACCGAAGCCAGTCTCAATATTCAGAATCCCCATGAGGATTTCCGGCGAGACTCCATATCTTCGGGAAACCTGCGCAATAATATTCTGATGCGCCTGCCAAAAATTTACCCCTCGCTGTAGGCGATCGGTCCGCACGAAGCGATCGCGATAGCGCCACCAGGGGTACGGCTGGGAGGGTGTGGCAGAGGGAGGAGGCGGGGTCATTAGGGCGAGAGCCCGTTGGTTGAAGCGTGCATTGTAGAGAGCAGGCAGGACCCACTGCTCGGGCAACTGATACTTGATCTGTAAGGCGCAGGCGAAATTCCGCAGCTGTACTTGGTATTTCTGTGGAAACCCGGGGAAGAACAGGTTCTGCGAGCAATCTACCTGCCGAGTTGGAGCAGGTTGTGCTGATGCACCGGCCGGTACTGGCGGCACGGGCTGCGGCGCAATGGCGGGAGTCGTTTGTTGCGGGTAGACCTGGCTGTTGTGCGCGACAGGACTCACCTGATTGGCACAAGCGCTGAGGAGTAGAGTGCAGCCAAGCAGGATGGGGCCGCTAATAACTCTTTGTTTCACGTTACTCATGACGCTCCTGCAAACCTAAATTATCTGTTGATCAATTACCATCCACGCTGCTCAGAACCTGCTCAGCAGATCAGTCGCTTGCGTGCCGCAGATGACTACGGCCCATGGTCGAGCCTTCCAGAACTTCATTGATTGAGTACGTGGTCATTCAAGGACTGCATGGCAAGAAGTTCCGGGGGCATGGGGCGCCTGACGCCATCCAGACGTTGTGCCCAATAGGGATTATGCAGGCTCTGCACAGTAATCCCGGCATGCCGATTTAGGGCGCTGACGAATTGGCCACCACCGATATAAATGCCAACATGGGTATACGGGGCGCCCATGGTATTGAAAAAGACTAGGTCGCCTTTGCGAATGCGGGAGAAAGGAACTGCTGGAAGGGCGAGGGCCTGTGCCCGAGCGGTACGCGGCACGCTTACTCCCGCCTCTTGCAGTACATATTGAATCAGGCCGCTGCAGTCAAATCCATGATGCCGGCTTTCGCCGCCCCATACATAGGGCTTGCCAATTTGCGCAATGGCATTGACCAGCACTGCATCGAGAACTGTCGCTTCGCGATGGGAGTCGTAGTAGGAATAACTGTTTTGCGGAGTCGTTGTCGGAGATCGAGTCGCGACCGGTGGCTGCCAGCCGTTGCCACCCCCATATTCCGCGCAACCAGAGAGTATCAGTGAGGAAACGACGAAAAGTACGCCCGCGAATCGGGCATATGGACTGACGCTTTTTAATTTACGCATGCATTCATCCCGTTATTCTTTCCGATCTGTAACGGTTTATAGAACAAAACCTTTTTTTTAGCAAGAGGAACTTGTCGCGGAAAATAGTATTGAATTCCACTCTCAAAGAAAGATGAGGATACAGGTTTGCCGCAAGGACATAAGTCCATCGCTATGATATAAAAAACTTCATCTTCTCCTGATGCTTGAACTTCTCGACTCGTTGTTAACGATCATTGTGAGCATGAATAGATGGAGGAAGGAGGACAGGCAGGCTCAGTACTTCAAGTGCCCTGTGGACAGGTTTGCGGGGCCGAGTTGATGATTTAACATAATCACCATTATGCGACAT
>NZ_JBYCKU010000062.1:0-15795 GCF_057473545.1 Acidithiobacillus sp. TH-A67 | reverse complement strand
TGGGAACGCAGGATGCCGTTGCTCAGTAGGTCATGGGGCAATCGACCGCTCTGCGTACTCTTGACCTCGGCGTTGGCCTTTCCGCCCTCTGGAGTCACTATCGAGAGATTTGCCGGCACGAGCAAAATCGGCAGAGGCGTGTCGCCGTTGGCTGCATTCTTGAAAACTTTGCCATTCTTCACGTCCTTTTTTGCTTCGTCATCCGACAGCAGCAAGGCAGGGTTCACCGGCGACATTTTCACAGCCGGAGTCTTCGTTGCCGAAGATCCCTCTGCGCTGCGGCCTACAAGCTGCAACCCGGAAGGGTTCGCTGGCAGACCGTGCATAACCGGCCCTTCAACCAACTCGCGCGTGGACCCGGCAAACGCGCGCTGATCCTTCCCGTGCGGTTCTATCCTGGTCTTCTGACTGGAAGCAGCGGCCTGCGCGGAGGTTCCTGCTTGCTGCATGGGTCCGGCCTCCCCTTTCCTGAGCAACTGGCCTTCGGTAGAGCTCCGTACGACTCCAGGCGCATCCTGCACCTTACCTTCACCCTGAGCAGCAACAGCACCTTTCTCAGACTGCTGTGACAAGACCTGGGCAAAGCCAGAAGCGCTATCTCCCGAGTTCGTTTCCGCCTTGGCACTGACCGCCACGGCCTGCTCTGGGGCTGCCAGCCCCCCTACAGGTAGCATACTCATACGCCAATCTCCGCTATCAATGCCAGATCTCAAGCAAAAAACGATCCAATCAAAACCCCACACGCATCTGTACTGCGCGCAACGCCCAGTCATCCATCTCCTTCTGTGCCCTTTTTAACTCTGCCAATTGCCGGTCGTGGTCCAGACGTTGCAAAAGGTGAGAAAAACCCTGTTCCCTGGCCTTGGCCTGCTGCCATTGCCGCTGTAAATGCTGCAGGCGCTGCTCTTGCTCCCGGATCAATTGCCCCTGCTGCTGCAGCACCATGTTCAATTGTTGCAGGAAGCCGCGCCAACGCAGAATATCGCCTCCGGCAATCCCCGCGCTTTCCCGTGCGGCAGACTCTTGCCGGTACTGGTCCAGATATCCCTGCAGTAAGGCATACTTTTCCCGCAACTGGTTGAGCATCTGGCGTTGCGCGAGCAGGGAACGGCGCAGGTCCTGCTCACGCATACCGGCCATATCCTGCAGGTAGCGGATGGTTTGCTCGCGGCTCATGCCTCAGGCCCCATCGCCAGCGGACCCTCGTGGAGGAGCGACGTCAATTCCTGCTGAGCCTGCGCCAAGGAGACCGACTCGAACTGATTCTGACAGAGAAATTTTTCGATCTGCGGATACAACTGCACGGCTTGATCCAGCACCGGGTCCATTCCCGGGGCATAGGCACCGACGGCAATGAGATCACGTTGCTCGCGATAGCGACCATAGAGGCGCTTCAAACGCTGCATCGCCTGAACCTGACGCGGTGGGCTGATGTTGGGCATGACGCGGCTGATGGATGCTTCCAGATCGATCGCGGGATAGTGTCCCTGTTCCGCCAATGCGCGGGACAAGACGATATGCCCATCGAGAACTGCACGGGCATTGTCGGCGATGGGGTCTTGCTGGTCATCCCCCTCCATCAGCACCGTATAGAAGGCGGTGATGCTCCCTCCCCCGACATCACCGTTTCCTGCCCGTTCTACCAGGGCAGGCAAGCGGGCGAATACCGAAGGCGGATAACCGCGCACCGCCGGCGGCTCACCAACCGCCAGCGCAATCTCGCGCTGGGCCATGGCATAGCGCGTCAGCGAGTCCATCAGGAGCAGCACATGCTGTCCACGCTCACGATAATACTCGGCAATGGCAGTGCTGAGATGCGCACCCCGGATGCGCGTCAGGGCCGGGGCGTCTGCAGGAGCGGCGACCACTACGGCTCGCCGCCGGCCTTCCTCCCCAAGAATCTCGTCGATGAACTCCTTCACCTCGCGCCCGCGCTCACCAATCAGACCGACGACGATGATATCGGCCTCGGTATTGCGTGCCATCATTCCGAGCAGCACACTTTTGCCTACCCCGCTCCCGGCAAAAAGCCCCATGCGCGCGCCACGACCAACGGTAAAAAGGGCGTTGATCGCGCGCACGCCTACGTCCAGGGGCCGTCGGATCGGCGCCCGATTCAACGGATTGATGGCTTTTCCGGTGAGGGAGACCGGCTCCGCATCGGCCAGTGGCCCCTTGCCGTCGAGCGGCACACCCTGGCCATCGACGACCCGCCCGAGCATGGTCGGACTGACAACCCCTTGCGCCTCCCCCGCCAGGGGCTGGACGCGCGCGCCAGGAGCGACGCCGTGCAGATCACCGGCAGCCATCAGCTGCAAACGCCCATCCTGAAAACCTACCACTTCCGCGTCTACCGCGCGGCCATTGGCTGCCCGCACCTGACAACGTGTACCAATGCCGACGCTCAGCCCTTCGGCCTCCAGGACCAGACCGACAATCCGCAGCAAGCGACCACCAGGCAACAAGGGTGGTAAGGTCTCAGGTAGGCGTTTGCGCAACTGCAGAAGATGGGACTCCCAGCGCTCTTGGGTCAGTGCTTCCACCCTCAGGCCTCGATCCCGGCAAACAGGGTGTCCAACACCTGCCGCCAACGCGTCGCGAGGCGCAGGTCGAGCTCCGTCGCAGACGCCTCGGAACGCTCCCGCCAGCGGCGGTCGGGACGCAGGGAATCCACGTCAAGGCCCGCCTGTACGACCAGCGAACCCCGCTCCAGTGCTTCGTCCGGTACCAGAGTAACACCCGCATCGGCCAGCTCGGGGAGCTGTTCTTCGACGAGCGCACAATCCTGTGGATGCAAGCGCAAGACCGCTGCCCCACCGACGATAGGCACACTGGCCAGCGCCTCCCGCAGCAGCGGCAGAATCTGCTCGGGATGCGTCTGCAGCTCCTGGCGGATGACCTGCCTTGCCAGTTCCAGGGCCAAGGCAAGTAAGGCCTGTTCCACGCCGTCGCTGAGTTGCTCAACAGGCACGGCCAGTTGCTCTACAAGTTGTCGAAAAGTTTCGATATCTTTTCTAGCCGCTTGCAAGCCCTCCTCACGCCCGGCGGCGTAACCCTCCTCACGCCCACGTTGTCGCCCCTCTTCTTCCGCCTGTGCAACCAGCTGTTGCAGTGCTTCTGCCGTCGGCAGACGCAAGTCCTGCGGCTCGACTTCCTCGCCTGCCTCCTCGGCCGGAGGGTTTTCCTCTACCTCCTGCGCGCTCGTCGCGGTGGCGATACCGGACATTTGCGGCATACGCCAGGCACGCAAATTCGCAATAGTCTCACGCTGGATGACGTCAGGGTCGGAGGCGGCCATTTACAGCATCTCCTCGCCACCGCCACTTAGGTTGATCTGGCCCGCAGCATCGAGGCGCTGCGCCACCTGCAAAATGGCCTTTTGCGCAGCTTCCACCTCGCTCAGGCGCACGGGCCCCTTGGCTTCCAGGTCGTCCCGTAACATTTCCGCGGCACGTTTGGACATATTGGCAAAAAAGCTCTCGCGCAGGGGACCCGGAGCCCCCTTCAGGGCAACGACGAGACCATCAGATGGCACTTCGCGCAAGAGGACCTGCAAGCTGCGATCGTCCAGCTTGGCAAGGTCGTCAAAGACAAACATCTTTTCCTGTACCTTTTCCGCCAATTCCGGTTCCGATTCGCGAATCTGGTCCAAAATGCTGCCGGAGCGACTGGTTTCCAGCCGGTTGAGAATCTCGGCCGCCGCCTTGGGTCCACCCAGGGTCGCGACCTGCAGAGATTGGGAGTCGCCGGAAATCTGCTCCTCCAGGATCTCATTGAGCTCGCGAATGGCCCCCGGCTGCACGGTCTCCAGGCTGGCAAGACGCATCATCGCCTCGCCAACCGTGCGCTCGGGCAGGAAATGAATCACCTCACTCGCCTGCTCGGGCTCCATATAGGCAAGGATCATAGCGAGCACCTGCGGGTGCTCCAGCTTGATCAGATCGGCGACCGAACGAGCATCCATCCACTTCAGATTTTCCAGACCATTGGCCTCGCCACCATGCAGGATGCGGTCGATGATCGAACCCGCCTTGTCACCCAAAGCCTTGGTGAGCATGCCACGAATGTATTGATCGCTGCCGACCCCCAATGATGTCTGATGCTCCAGGCGGGCGCGAAAATCCGAGAGTACCGTGCGTGCCTGATCGGTACTGACCTGCGCCATCTTTGCCATCATCGCACCAAGCTTCTGCACCTCGCGCGGACCGAGGTGGCGCATCACTTCGGCAGCTTCATCCTCACCCAGACTGAGCAGAAGAATGGCGCTGCGCTCGATGCCATTCAGATCAGCTTCGCTGCTCACCGTTCAACCATTCCTTGACCACCTGGGCGGCGCGGGCGGGATCCTGCATCACCAGTTGCCGCGCCACGTATAGATCTGCCTTCAGGGGATCTGCTGGAAGTTCGACCTCTCCTTCTACCCCGGCCCAAACAGGTCCTGTTTGGGTTCCCGGTGTGGCTCCCTGCTGTCCGGGCGTCTGCTCTACGCGCTCTGACACCAGCGCGGCAGCTTGCGCCCGTTCCTGGCGCTCCCGCAGTAGGCGCAAGACCGGCTTGATGAGACCCAGGAAGAGCAGGAAAGCGAGGAGTAGTATGGCCAGATAACGTAAGGCACCGTGGGCCAGGCTGAGGAACCAGGATTGCTGCCACCACGGCAAAGCGGCGTTCATCTGACTGCCGGCAAAAGGCATCTGCACGACTTTTACGGAGTCACCACGCTTGGCATCGTAGCCGATGGCTTCCTCCACCAACTGCTGGATCTGCTGGATCTGCGCCGGCGCGAGGGCGGAAAACTGCTTTCCATCCCCGCCCAGCAGCGGCTTTTCATCAATCAATACGGCGACGGAAACCCGCTTGACGCTGCCAACGGGACTGACGGTGTGGACGATGGTTTTATCGACATCGTAATTGGTGGTCGTGTCGTTGCTGCTCTGGGTGGGAGCCAGGCTCTTCAGGGTGGGGGCCAGCGCGATCAGTCCCGCTGGGGAGAGTGTAGAGACCACCGGCGCGGTGAGGGGCGCTATCGCCACCCCTGGTGGTTGATTGGAGAGTGCCCCCGGCACGCCGTATGGCCCTTCACCACCGCTACTGCTACTGCTATGGCTCTGCTGGCTGAGCACCTGGTTCTTGCCGTAGGTGACCGAGCTGCTCTCGCTTTTGGCGAAGTCGATGTCCGCCGATACCGCAACATGTACCCCGCTGTTTCCGACAATTGGAGAAATGATGGCCTCGATGCGCTTTTGATATTGCGTGTCGACCGCCTGCTGGTAGGCGAACTGCGCCGGCTGCAGGCCCAAGGACTGGTTAGCGTTGCTACTCAAGAGGTTGCCGTGTTGATCGACTACCGTGACATTTTTGTCTTCGAGACCCGGCACACTGGCCGCAACGAGGTGGACGATCCCCGCCACCTGACCGGCAGAAAGTTGCCGTCCAGGGTACATCGTCAACATGACCGAAGCGGTCGGCTTCTGCTCCTGATCCAGAAAGACCGATGGCTTGGGGATGGCCAGTTGCACTCGCGCATGGTCAACCTCGGCCAGCGACGAGATGGTGCGTTCGAGCGAGCCTTCCAGGGCTCGCTGATAGTTGACATGTTCGACGAAGTCACTGGTGCCCATGGGCTCGTGATCAAGCAGTTCGAAACCCACCGCATCACCGTGCGGCAATCCTTCCGCCGCCAGCTTCATCCGTGTGCTATACACCACATTACTGGGAACGGTAATGACCGTGCCCCCATCGGTAATACGAAAGGGAATATTCAGCTTCTGCAGTTGCGCAATGACCTGCCCGCCGTCGCGATCGGAAAGTCCGGCATATAGGACCTGGTAGCTGCCAGAGCCATGCCACAGCGCCGCGACGAGGAGCACGGCGACAACAGCGGCAAGCACCACCAGAAAGGCAAAACGACGATTGGCTGGCATCTCCTGCCAGCGTTGTTGCCACTGGCGCGGATCAAAACGCGCGGCAGACGGATTCAGGGCTTGTTCGGCCATGGAGCATCAACCCTGCGCGCTCAGGCAGAAATATTCATGATGTCCTGGTAGGCAGAAACGAGCTTGTTGCGTACCTGGAGCATGGTCTGAAAGGAGAGATCGGCCTTCTGCGAGGCAACCATCACCTGACTCAGGCTTACCTGCGGATCGCCAGTGGCAAACTGGTTTTGCAAGGTGTTGGCGGATTCCTGTTGGGCATTTACGCCATTCACCATCTGTTTGAGCGTATCGGCAAATTCTCCCACCCCACCACTGTTCGTAGTGTTGTTTTTCAGGCCCTGCGCCTGCTCGCTCAGGGCACGCAGTTGGCTCAGCAAACCATCCAGCGAATCTACACTGCTCATGACCATATCCTTCCTGGGAATGCTTTCCCAAAAGCTAGCAATATCCAGGCCAAACTATCCAAGGTCGAAACCCGCCTCCCGCAAGCGCTGCAGTTTGTGGCGCAGGGTACGCGCACTGATTCCCAACAGACGCGCCGCTTCGCCACGCGAACCGCCGCTTTTTGCGAGGGCATCGGCAATCAACTCCCGCTCATAGTGCCCCTTTTGCTCCCCCAATGCCAATTCTACAACAGATGACTGCTCCTTGATGGCCACCCCGCTTTCTGCCATTTCACCCGGCAGATCCAGGTCCCGCGTCTGAATTTCGTCATCCTCTGCTAGGATCAAGGCGCGTTGCAGGGCATTTTGCAGCTCGCGCACATTGCCCGGCCAGTCGTGCGCAAGCAGCGCCTGTTCCGCAGCCGGCGACAGCGCCCGCGGGCGCAGACCGAGAGTCACTGCCGCCTGACCCAGGAGATACCGGGCGAGCGGGAGGATGTCCTCGCGGCGCTCGCGCAGGGCCGGGATCTGTAATGGAACTACCTGCAATCGATAATAGAGGTCGGCACGGAACTGTCCGCCTTTGACTGCCTCCCCGAGATCACGATTGCTGGTCGCAATGACACGGATATCCAGAGAAATCGTGCGCTGCCCACCGACCCGTTCCAGCTCCCGCTCCTGCAATACGCGCAGCAGCTTGGCCTGCAGGGCAAGGGGCATTTCCGTCACCTCGTCGAGCAACAGAGTGCCATTCTGCGCCTGCTCGAATTTTCCCGCACTCGCCTGCGTGGCCCCGGTGAAGGCACCTTTCTCGTGGCCAAAGAGTGTCGCCTCCAGCAAGGTCTCAGGGATTGCGGCACAATTCACGGCAACGAAGGGACCTTTGGCACGGGCACTGTGCTGATGGAGATAGCGCGCCAGCACCTCTTTCCCCACGCCGCTCTCACCACTAAGCAAAACGGTTGCGTCACTCTGCGCGACTTTCTCTGCGCGCTCTAAGCAGCGCCGCATGCTGGGTGCCTCGGCAATCAACTGCTTATCGTCGCTGGCGCGGGGCAGGAGATGCTTTTCCAGCTTTGCCTGCAGGCTTTCCATCTCGAAGGGCTTTACCAGATAGTCCACCGCCCCGCCCTGCAGAGCGCGCACCGCCTCTTCGATCGTTCCCCAGGCGGTCATCATCAGCACGGGCGGAGCTTGGCGGCGCTCGCGCAGGGCCGCTAGGAGACCATAGCCATCCAGCCGCGGCATCTGCACATCACTGAGAATGAGATCGGCGGGGAAATTTGCCAACTGCGCCAGAGCCGCCTCGCCATCGCTGGCATGACAAAGGAGATAGCCGAGATCGCTCAAGGCCTCTTGTAGTACCTCAGCAAAATCCGGGTCATCCTCGACCAATAGAATGCGGAATGCCATGTGTTTTGTGTTCATTTGGACCCCGAACGACTGGCCAACGGATCGGGGAGCGCAGCGAAAGGCACACGCAGTACGAAGCAGGCACCGGGCCGATTGTCCTCGACATGGATATCCCCCCCCATACCCGTGACGAAATTACGCGCAATACTGAGACCCAGTCCGGTTCCTTCTCGGCGGCCACTCATAAAGGGTTGAAAGATCCGCTCGCGTTCCGCCTCGGCTACCCCTGGGCCAGAGTCCATTACCCGCAGCATCCAAAAATTGCCGCTGCGCATACCCAGGGCATGTACGGTAGTCGAAGTGGGCGCAAAATGCAGGGCATTCTGCAGGAGATTGCCGATGACGCTGACCCAGACGTCCACGCTGCCTGTCAAAATCCAGTCATCCTCTCCAAGCCGCAAGTCGAGATCGACATTTTTTTGACGATACAAAGGCGCGAATACCCGCTCCAACCCTGCGCCGAGATCTACCATGCGCACGCTACTGTCCTCAGCCGGCAAGCTGCCACGCAAAAACTGCAGCATGGCGTCGATGACCCCCTGTAGATGCCGCAATCGATCCAACGCCCGTTGCTGCTGGCGCGCAAAATGTTCGGCATCCCGCTCCGGCCGCAACTGGCCGACCGCGAGCAGCGCCGTCGCCAGCGGCGTACGCAGTTGGTGCGCAAGGCCCGCCATAGTCTCCCCCAAGGCTGCCAGACGCTCGCGTCGCTGACTGGCGGCTTCGCGGGCACGGGCTGCGGTCACATCCTGCAAGAGCAGAATTTTCCCACCTTCGCCGGGTAGCGGTGTGACGGCAATGGCTAGGCGCCGGCGTTCAGACCCAATCGCCAACAGACACTCCGCGCCCCCCTCCTGAATTGCCAACCCGGGCAATTCCGGCCAGATCCAGCCGAGCTCCCGAGTCTCCAGCAATCGTTCTGCGGCTGGATTCATCTGCAGAATCTGCCCGTGAGGATCGAGCAGTAATACCGCCCCAGGCAGCATTTCCAGCAGCATCGCCAGACGCTGCCCCAAGGTCTCTTTGGCTTGTAGCTCTTCACGCAGACGCTGATTGGCGGCGGCCAGCTCGCTGTTGAGCCGATGTACCTCCGCCTGCAAAGTGCCATAAGCATCGCTCAACTCACGCGAAGCGTTGTTGAAGAGTTCAAAGGCCTCGAGCAGGCGGGCAGCGTCTTGCGGATCTGGATTGCCCGGCACCAAGGCGTCACTCCCTGCCGGGCTGTATGGCATATTTACGCAGCTTCTCCACCAAAGTCGTACGCCGCAACCCCAACCGTTCGGCCGCCCGCGCCACCACCTGATCACAGAGATCCAGGGCCTGCTGGATCAGGTTCCGTTCGATCTCTTCCAGATAATTCTTGAGATCAAAAGGCTCATCCGGCAGACGATGCGCTTCCTTGGCAAGTTCCGCGACCGCTAGAGACTCTTCTGGCTCCTCCGCCCAAACCATCCGCAAAGCGACGCTTTCCGCGTCAGCATTCTTCCCATTTTGCCAAATGGACCCAGGCAAATCCGAGAGCTGTACCTCTTCCCCAGCGTGAAGGATGCTGAGTCGTTCCACCAGATTGCGCAGCTCGCGCACATTACCGGGCCAACAATACTCGAGCAAAACCTGCTTCACCTCGGCAGACACAGAAAAAGGCGCAAAACCATCTTCCTGCCGCTGTGCCAAAAAATGCTCGAGCAGCAGAAAAAGATCGTCGCCACGCTGGCGCAGGGGTGGCAATTCCACGGGAAAAACATTCAGGCGGTAATAGAGATCCTCCCGAAACAGGCCGTCGCGAATGCGTGCCTCCAGATCGCGGTGCGTCGCAGCAATGATGCGCACATCGGCATCCCGCGGCTTGCTGCCACCCACCCGCTCATATTGATGCTCTTGCAGCACGCGCAGCAATTTCACCTGCATTGGCGGGGTCATTTCCGCAACTTCATCGAGAAAGAGCGTGCCGCCCTCCGCCAGTTCAAAACGCCCCTTACGGGTCAGCAGGGCACCGGTAAACGCCCCCTTTTCGTGGCCGAAGAGCTCACTTTCCATCAACTCGGGGGGAATCGCACCACAGTTGATCGCCACAAAGGGGCCAGCGGCGCGAGCGGAGTGCTGGTGCAAGCATCGGGCAACCACCTCCTTGCCCGTTCCCGACTCGCCCAGGACCAACACGGTGCTGTCCGTTGCGGCAACCTTCCCCAGGAGTCTAGTCACATAGCACAAGGCCTCGCTACGCCCGACCAGACCACAGCTTTCGCGCGACAAAGCACGGCGATCTGCGGGATTCTGCGGCACAGTGGTTTCGACAAGGCTTTCCATTATTCCTTTCTCGTTTTGCGATCCATTCTGCTTTCCCGCAATCTTGCAACTTCCCGCCGATGATGTCGAAAGATTAGTCGATCCAGCATTTCTTGCACGCTAGGACTCAGGCGAAACGGGAAACGCCAAAGCGGCGGCACAGAATCCGTGACCATTTTTTCGAAGCCCGCGCCAGGCAGGCGTAGGGGCATGGCCAGGCGTGGATGTAAAAAAATTTCCACTTGCGCCGGGGAATCGAACGGTTTCCAGTCATCGTCCATGGCGATTTGCAGCGAATCGCCGCGTAGTTCACAGGGATACTGGGCCGGTAGCGGTTCCTGCGCGCGGATTCCAGCGCTGAGCAGGGTGAGTAACAGGTCGGTCTTGATTTGCAGGTGCGTCAGGGCCGAGCGATCGTCTTCTTCGGCGTTGCTACATTCTTCCTCCCAAATCAGAAGGGCCCGCAACAAGACACGATTATCGCCCATGAACTCTGCAAATTCTTCTTCTTGGCCCGACCACGAACGAATCGTAACTGGCAATTTGGCGGTTATAGCTACCCCAGGTCCATCCACGTTCTCTCTCCATTTTCGAGAGAGGATAGAGCCTCAGCTGCGTTCGAGCAAACCTCGCCAGCCGTCACGCAGATCTTCGAGTACGGGACGGCAACTGGCCAAGGCGTCGAGGTCGTCAAAGATGTTCGCCAGGGCCAGTTTTTCCAGGACGTATCGATACAGGCTTTCCAGATTAGTGGCAATTTCCCCACCTCGTTCGTGATCGACACTAGCCAGCAGATGTGCCGTCAACTGGTACGCCTTGTCCATAGCCTCCGCTTTTTCTGCGATTCGCTTTTCCCGAATCGCCAGATCGGCGCGCCGCAGATATTCGAGAATCCCTTCCAACCCCATCAGGACCAGACGGTCGGAGGAGATCCCCTGCTGACCTACTTGCCGGTAGGCCTGTACTGCGTTTATTACCGCTGCCATACCCTAACCCCTCGATGTTCAGGAAGAAGAACTGCTACTGCTGGAAGAACTGGAAGAACCGCTGTTGTAGAAGGCATTGAGATACTGACTGGTGGACTGCAGCGTAGATAGTTGCGACTGCATGGCAGCAAACTGCTGGGTGAGTAGCGCAGTTTGATTGCTTGCCGATTGCTGCAGGGTCGCAATCTGGGCGTTCAGACCGCTGATGGTCGAGTTGATGCCGTTTTGCGCCGCAGTAATGAAACCGTTCTGCGAGCTCAATGCCTGGCTCAGCAAACTGTTCATCTGCTGATAGAGCCCTTGGCTCAAAGAGACCGTACCCAAATTACCGGTATTACTCCCCAAGACCCGAATTTGCAGGCCCAGGGCATTGCCCGGCCCGGTCACCGTCAGGTTCTGTCCACTGCCACTCGCCGCCTGCCCGTTGATGGTCCCTGCCACATTCGTACCCGAGGCCGCCAACGTACTGGTACCAATCCCGGTACCCCCGGATGCCACGTTGGAGACCACCGTAAAACTCTGCCCCGACCCATAGCCGGCTGACTGCAGCTCCAGAGTACCGTTGTCATTGCTGGCCGTGATTCCCGTCATACCGCTTTGCTGCAGGGTCGCATTGATGGTATTGACCACGGCACTGAGGCTACTGCCAGAACTCAGGGAAACCACGACAGACTGTGAGCCGGAGCCAAACGTCAGGCTCTCACTTTGCGCCAGGCCGCCGCTGGGAAACGCGGAGCTGGAGAGAATCTGCGCCTGACTGGCAGCCTGGGAGACGTTGATTGCGTAGGTGCCCGCCACCGTAGAACCACTGGCGCCTACATACTGCACGCTGCTGTTGCTGGTCTGTCCGGTCTGACCAAAGAGTCCCACTACATCCTGGTAATCCGCAGTCAGCGCCGTCTGCAAGGTGCCGGTATTGAGATTGATGGTGCCACTGCTGCTCAAACCGAGGCCCACCGAACCCAGAGAATTGTAACTGGCACCAGAACTCAGGCCGACTGCCGGATTGCTGATCAGATTGAGGAGTTGGGTGCGCAGACCATTGACCGCAGCATTCCCCAACAGGGGTCCCCCAGAACCAGCCTGGGCATTGTAGGCCGTGAGTTGATTGATGGTGCCCATGGTCTTATTGAAGGCACTCACGAAGCTCTGCACCGTGGTTACGAAGCCGGTGTTACTGGCACTCACCTGCAGGGTCGTGCTACCACTGCTGGCCTGTAGCAGATTGAGACTTACCCCGGGGATTGCACCGGAAATGGTATTACTACTGCTGGTCACTGGCAGACCATTGATGCTGACACCAGCATTTTGCGCCGCCTGACTCAGGGTCATTCCGCCAGATGTGCCGCTACTGTAGCTCAGGCTCGCGAGGGATCCTGTCGCCCCACTTACGGATACGGTAAAAGACTGGTTCGCTCCCGTATTGGCCCCCGTCAGTGTCAACCGATAACCGGTACCGTCATAAATCACGCCGGCATTGACGCCCGCGTTGGCGCTGTTGATCGCCTGCGCAATGCCATCCAAGGTATCGTTATTGCTGTTGATGGCAATACTTTGGACCGCACCGTTGCCCACCTGAATTTGCAGGGTACCGGTACCCACCCCGCTACTGGTACTCGCGAAATTATTGGAGTACACGCTCTGCGCCTGGGCGAGAACGATATTACTGAGGTTGTAGCTTCCCTGCTGCGCGTTGGCGCTGGCAGTAGCTGACGCCAAAGAGGTATTCGCGACGGTGGCACTGCGATTATTGGTACTGCCGATGTTCTGCAACGCCCCCAGGGCCGACTGCAGACTGGAGAGGCTGCTCTGCAGGGTACCCCACGCGCTCAAGGTGGTCTGCTGAGTCTGTTCCTGATTCTGCAGCAGGGTAATCGGTGCCTGATACGCCGCGCTGAGATTGGTGATCAGACTCTGTACATCGATGCCACTCACCAGACCAGAAAGGGATGTCGACATTGCCTTCTCCTACGCCTTGCTCTGCAATAGCAAACCCACGGGGTTTTCAGAATCTGCCGCCTTTGTCACCTGATCGGCGGGAACGTAATACGAAAAAAATACTTGTTTGGTTACGGTGTCCGATAATTTGATCAGGACCTGATTGGGATGATTACCATTCGGATCCAGTCCTGCTTCCAATGAAAATGATGGCTGCGACTTCGCCACTTTGTCCTGCAATTTTTGTATCGACTGCTGTAGCTGATCTACCGACCCCTGAGGAGAGGGCTGGCCCTGCCGCGGAGAGGCAGCAGCATTTGCCGCAGAAGAAGGAACCACTCCAACATTGGGAGCCGGGATCACTCCGCTATCTTTGGCAATACTACTCATTTGTGTACTACCGATCTGGGCGTTTAGGGTTGGACTGTCCATGGCTTACACCTCATTGCCAACTGCGTTAGCAGCCAGTAAAACCTCCCAGGCGTCCCCGGGAGGTGAGACTGCCAAACCTTACGGCAAGAGCTTGAGGTAGCTCTGCTGCAAGGAGTTTTCCTGCGCCAGGGTCGAGATACCGGCCTGCTGCAGGATCTGGTACTTGGTCAACTGCGACGTTGCCTGGGCAATGTTCGCATCCTGTACCGTAGACTGCGCCGACTGCAGGTTGGTCGCCGTCGTCTGGTCATTGCTGACCGATGCCTGCACCCGGTTCTGAGTGGCACCCAAAGCACCATTCTGCTGGTTCAGGTAATTGATGGCCTGATCGATGATGCTAATGGCCTGCTGCGCACCGGCTGCCGTAGACACGTTGATGGAGGAAACGGCGGAACCGGTCAAAGAAGCAGCCCCAGAGCTGAAACCGATATTACCGCCACCACTCAACGAGTAGGAACTCGAGGACTGGAATTGCACCGCACCCTGGAAGAGCGCCACATTAGAACCTGAGCCAGACGAAAGTGTACCAACCGTAGCTCCGCCAGAACCCAGGGCATCCAAAGATCCCGTACCCGCAAAACCGGAGACCAGGATGTTATTGCCATTGGCATTGGTCAGTACCAACCTTGTCTGCCCGTTAACCACTTGTGTCGAAGCCGAGGTGCCAGTAACGGCAGCCTGGTTATTGATTGCAGTTACCAGCGCACTCAAATCCGGCGTTCCATTACTGCCGTTGGTAACATCGGCAGAGATATTCACCGTATTCGTCGGATTGCCACTCGTGCCATTGCTGAGGGTAAAGCTGAAGGTCCCACCCGTTACAGCAAAAGAGACACTATTGTAGGCTTGGGCGCTGACCCCTGTTTGCGCCGTGACCGCGTTGACGGAAGCTGCGATGTTTGCCGCAGACTCCGCAGAGGAAGTCACATTCACGGCAGCGCTGCCAGCGGAGCCGGCAATATCAAAGGCGCCACTAGTAAAATTTCCGCCACCAGCGCTGTAAGTGAAGGCGCCCCCTGGGGCATACCCCCCCTGCACATAGGATCCACTGCTGGTGTAGGTGCTACCAGCGGTCGTAGCCGAGTAATTCCCCATCGCCGAGGTCTGGGTGTTACCCACCGCCACATTGATGATCTGGTTACTATTGGCCCCCACCTGGAAGGCCGCACCGGCAAAGGTGCCGTCCAGGATGTTCTGGCCGTTGAACTGGGTCTGGGTGGCGATGGTCTGCACCTGCGCCAGCAACTGGCTCACGACGCCCTGCAGGGCCTGCCGGTCGGAGGTGGTGTTGGAGGCGTTGGCCGCCTGCACCGCCGTGGTCCGAACCTGCTGCAAGAGGCTGGTCTGGTTCTGGATGGCACCAGTAGCCGTCTGGATCAGAGAGACACCCTGGTTACCATTGGAGACTGCCTGATTCAACCCGTTGATCTGGGTCTGAAAACGCTGGGCAATAGCATAGCCAGCGGGGTTGTCCTGCGGGCCATTGATGCTCTTACCCGTGGACAACTGCTGCAGATAGGTATTCAAGCTACCCTGGGTGCTGTTGAGGGCGTTCAGGGTATTCAACGCCGAGGTGTTGGTATTGATGATTCCGGAAATTGCCATGAGAAAACTCCTTTCTTAGGGATAGATTTGGCATCCATGCCAATGTGAGATCCGCCTCACAATTCTCTTAACGACACGCTGCAGAAAAACTTGAATACTGTTGGTGGCAACCTTGAGCAGCGCGGCGGGGGCGGTTAAAGTGATTTCTTGAACGAGCCGACTGGAAGAGAGGAAAACATGAGCGCGCAAGAGGAGCATCGCTGGTTGCCAGAAGCGGAATATCTGGCCGCGGAGGCGGCGGCTCCCTACAAAAGCGAATACGTGGCGGGTGAGATCTTTGCCATGGCCGGCGCCAGCGAGCGGCATAACCGCATCACACTCAATATCGCTTTTCATTTGCGCGCCGCTACCCGCGGACAGCCCTGTCGCGCCTTCATGGCCGATATGAAGCTGTGGGTATCTACCCGTTCTGCTTACTACTACCCCGATGCCATGCTGGTCTGTGATCCCGAAGATGATCATCCGCAGTACAAAACCTCCCCCTGTCTGCTCGCCGAAGTCCTGTCCACCGCCACCGCCGCCATCGACGAACGGGAAAAATGGCTGGCCTATCGGGACATTCCCAGCCTGCGGTATTACCTGCTGGTGGATTCCGAAAAAGTCCATGCCCGCCTGTTGAGCCGGGACGGAGAGATCTGGCGTGAGCAGATCCTGGACCCCGAGGATGTCGTCTCCTTACACTGCGGCGGCCTATCGATTACCCTCTCCCTCGACAACTTCTATGTAACCGTCCAAACCATGCCGTTATTGCCCTAATTGCGGTTATCTGAGTCTTTTTTTGTCGGCGGCTGGCGGTTGGGGCTGGACGGGTCCAGCGTC